>NZ_JBSFIE010000019.1:0-140366 GCF_053597395.1 Streptomyces sp. NPDC001415 | reverse complement strand
ACGCTTCCTTCGTACTCACCCTCGCGGGCTTTCCTCCGGGCGCTTCCCTCCGGTATTTCGTGTTCCGACTCTATCAGACTCTTTCGTGTCCGATTTCCTCGGCGCCTTTCCGGTTCTCCCTCTCGGGTTTCCCTTTCCGGCGGCTCCGACTCTATCAGATCCTTTCGGGCCTGATTTCCGGTCTCCCGGGTCCAAGTCGGCTTGTCTTCCCGGCTGTTGGGCCGTTCCGACTCCCGAACTCTAGCGGATTTTCCCGGCAACCCGTAATCGGGCCTTCCGGGCCCGATGGAAATGAATTCGGCATGCCGAAAACACTCCCGGTCGGGAGATCGTACTGAGTTGGGTGGCCGCAGAATCTGCGGCGGATGGTTGTTGCAGAACCGTATCGGCTCCGCGACAACTCGAAGAACCTTACGGATCGGGGAGGGGCGTGTCAACCCCGGCCCCGGCTCCTGTCCACTGGTTTTTCAGGCGAGCGAGGTCAGTCGAGGTCGGTGAGGCGGCCGCCCGCGTCCGGCTGGGCGTGCTCCACCCTGCGGAGCAGGCGGATCAGCATCTCGCCGAGGAGGCCGCGCTCCTCGGCGGACAGGTCCTGGAGGAGGTCCTCCTCGAAGTCGCTGGCCATGCGCATGGCCTCCAGCCACTTCGTACGGCCCTCGTCCGTCAGCTCGACGATGACGCGCACCCGGTTGTTCTCGTCGCGGTCCCGCGTGACCAGGCCTTCGCCGGCCATGCGGTCGATGCGGTGCGTCATCGCGGCCGGCGTGAGGCCGAGGCGCTTGGCGAGTTCGCCGGGGCCCAGGCGGTAGGGCTCGCCCGCCAGGAGCAGGGTCTTGAGGACCTCCCACTCCGTGTTGCTGATGCCGAGGGCGGCGACCTGGCGGCCGTACGCCACGTTCATCCGGCGGTTCAGGCGGCCCAGGGCCGAGACGACCTTTTCCACCTGGGGGTCGAGGTCGCGGTACTCCCGCTGGTACGCGGCGATCTGCTCGTCGAGGGTCGGCTCCTGGGGGCCGTCGGGCTCGGCGGGCTCGGTGGTCTCAGCCATGTCGCGAGTATGGCACGGGGTCCGTTGGCGTCTAAGTCCTTGAGTGTGTATTGTTAAGGATCTAATTTTAGTGTTGAAGTCTTCAGGACTGAGCCCTTCAGGTTCGAGTCCTCCTAGCTTCTAGACCCCAAGGTGGTGAAGTGTGACCAAGGCGATGGGTGCAGCGATGCGCCGGATCCAGGCAGGTAACGCGCTGAGCGCGTTTGGACTCGGGTTCACCGTTCCGTACCTCTATGTGTACGTGGCTCAGGTGCGGGATCTGGGTGCGACCACGGCCGGTGTCGTGCTCGCCGTCTTCGCCATGGCCGCGCTCGTGGTGCTGCCGTTCACCGGTCGCGTCATCGACCGGCGCGGGCCGCTGCCGGTGCTCGTCGGCGCCGCGGTGCTCGCCTCCGCCGGCGCGCTGAGCATGGGCTTCGCCTCCAGCGTGCCCGCCGCTGTCGCTTCGGCCGCGCTGCTCGGCGCGGGCACCGCCGTCATGCAGCCCGCGCTCGCGACGATGATCGTCTGGTGCTCCGGCCCCGCCACCCGCACCCGCGCCTTCGCCATGCAGTTCTTCCTGCAGAACCTCGGGCTCGGCATCGGCGGCCTCATCGGCGGCCAGATAGTCGACGAGAGCCACCCCTCCAGCTTCACCCTCCTCTTCTCCATCGAAGCGGTGATGTTCCTGGTGCTCGCCGGGATCGCCGGTTCGGTGAGGATGCCGCGCTCGGCGGCCCTCTCGGACGCGCGTCCCAAGGGTGAGCAGGGTGCCGGCGGCGGGATCCGCGCGATCCTCGGGCACCGGGCGATGGTGCAGCTGTGCGTCCTCGGCTTCGTGTTGTTCTTCGCCTGCTACGGGCAGTTCGAGTCGGGTCTTGCCGCGTACGGCACCGAGGCCGCCGGGATCCAGCCCTCGACGCTGGGCATCGCGCTGGCCGCGAACACGGCCGTCATCGTGGTCGCGCAGTTCCTGGTGCTGAAGTTCGTCGAGCGCCGGCGTCGCAGCCGCGTCATCGCGTCCGTCGGTCTGATCTGGGCCGTGGCGTGGATCGCGGCCGGTTACGCCGGGCTCGGGCACGGCAGCCAGGCGATGGCGACCGCCGCGTTCGTCTCGACGTACGCGCTCTTCGGGCTCGGTGAGGCGATGCTGTCGCCGACCGTGGCGCCGCTGGTCGCCGATCTCGCTCCGGAGTCGATGGTCGGGCAGTACAACTCGGCGTTCGCGCTGGTCAAGCAGCTCGCGCTGGCTGTCGGTCCGGCGGTGGGCGGGCCCATGGGGGCCGCGCTGCACGGCCCGTACATCGTGACGTTCGTGCTCTTCTCGCTCGGGATCACCTTCCTCGCGCTGCGGCTCGGCAAGAAGCTGACGCCGGCGCAGGACCATCCGATGCTCGCGGCCACCTCGCGCGTGGTCGCGGTGCACAAGCCCGAGCCCGCACCCGCCAACGCCTAACCGGGCAGCGCGAACTCGCACCACACCGCTTTGCCGCCGCCCGGTGTGCGGCGCGAACCCCAGGACGAGGCGATCGTCGCGACGATCGAGATGCCTCGTCCTGCTTCGTCCGCGGGGTCGGCTCTGCGGCGGCGCGGCAGGTGGTCGTCGCCGTCCGTCACCTCGATGATCAGGCGGCGGTCGGTGCGGCGGAGTCTGAGGCGCATCGGCGGGGTGCCGTGCTGGAGCGAGTTGGCCACCAGCTCGCTCGCCGCCAGGACGCCCAGGTCGCGCAGCTCCACCGGGAAGCGCCACGAGGCGAGGACGCCGGAGGCGAACGCCCGGGCGCGCGGGGCCGCTTCGATGCCGCCGAGCAGGTCGAGCGCCGCGTTGTGGAAGAGCTCGGCGGCATGGCCCGTGCGGGCCGGGTGCTGGCAGACCAGGACCGCGACGTCGTCGTCGTGCTCGGCGGTGACACCGAGGGCGCGCAGCAGCCGGTCGCACACCACCTGCGGGGTGCCGACCGCGCCGGACAGCGCCCGCTCAAGGGCGGCCACGCCCTCGTCGATGTCCTCGCGCCTGCGCTCGACCAGGCCGTCCGTATAGAGGACGGCGGTCGCGCCGGGCGGCAGGGCGATGGTGCCGGAGGTGTGCAGCCAGCCGCCCGTGCCGAGCGGGGGCCCGGTCGGCTCCTCGGCCCGGTGGACGCTGCCGTCCTCATGGCGTACGAGAACGGGCAGGTGGCCCGCCGACGCGTACACCAGGCGGCCCTCGTTGGGGTCGTGCACGGCGTAGACGCAGGTGGCGATCTGGCTGGCGTCGATCTCGGAGGCCAGTCCGTCCAGGAGCTGGAGCACCTCGTGCGGCGGCAGGTCGAGGCGGGCGTACGCCCTGACCGCGGTGCGGAGCTGGCCCATCACGGCGGCCGCGCGGACCCCTCGGCCCATCACGTCGCCGATGACCAGGGCGGTGCGGCCGGCGCCAAGCGTGATCACGTCGTACCAGTCGCCGCCGACCGCCGCGTCCTTGCCGCCGGGCTGATAGGTGGCGGCCACCCGCAGGTCGTCGGGCTGTTCCAGTTCCTGCGGGAGCAGGGAGCGCTGGAGGGTGACGGCGGTCTCGCGGTGGCGGCGCTCGCTGGCACGCAGCCGCTCGGCGGCCTCGGCGTGGTCGGTGACGTCGGCGGCGAAGACGAGCACGCCGCCCTCGTCCTGGCCGGGGATCTCCACCGGGCTGCACGTCACCGTGTACGAGCCGGCGGCCTGGGTCTTGCGGGACTTGACCGTACGGGACGTGCCGCTGCGCAGCACCTGGTCCATCAGCGGGAGCAGGCCGAGTTCGTCGAGCTCGGGCAGCGCCTTGGCGGCCGGGGCGCCCAGCGGGCGGGTGCCGAAGGCCGCGGTGTAGGCGTCGTTGACGTACGCGACGCGGTGCTCGGGGCCGTGCAGGAGCGCGACCAGGGCGGGGAGCTGGCCGAGGAGGTCGCGCACGGAGAGGTCGTCCAGGGCCGGGGGCTCGGCCGCATCGTCCGGCCAGGGCTGCGGCCCGGATTCACCGCGGGCCGCGGGCACGGAGCCCCGGTCGGCGCGGTCGGGCCGTGCTGCGGCGCGGCGTTGCGTACCGGGGAGCCGGGCGCTCCAACGCGTGAAGTTCACGGTGTTCCAAGCCTCGTGTGTTGCTGCGGGTGCTGTGCTGCCGGTCCTTGTGCGGTGCTGGTTCGCTGGATCACTCTGTGCAGGTGTGGGCCCACCTATGGTCACACGCCCAGTGTGACGGACCGCACTGACAACCGTCAGTTCTCCTGCGGGGCGGGGCCCTTGGCGGGCGGTCCGCCGCCTGCCGCGATCTCGAACTCGGCGCGCGGGTGTTCCAGTGAGCCGAGCGAGACGATCTCGCGTTTGAAGAGCCCCGCCAGGGTCCATTCGGCCAGCACGCGGGCCTTGCGGTTGAACGTCGGGACGCGGCTCAGGTGGTAGGCGCGGTGCATGAACCAGGCCGGGTAGCCCTTGAGTTTGCGGCCGTAGACGTGGGCGACGCCCTTGTGCAGGCCGAGGGATGCGACCGAGCCGGCGTACTTGTGCCGGTATTCCTTGAGCGCTCCGCCCCGTACGGCCGCGGCGATGTTCTCGGCGAGGACCTTCGCCTGGCGGAGGGCGTGCTGGGCGTTGGGGGCGCACTCCTTGCCCTGGTCCTTCGAGGTCAGGTCGGGGACGGCGGCCGCGTCGCCGGCCGTCCACGCGTGCTCGGTGCCCGCCACGCGCAGTTCCGCCGTGCACGTGAGCCGGCCGCGCTCGTTCAGGGGCAGGTCGGTGGCGGCGAGGATCGGGGCGGGCTTGACGCCGGCGGTCCACACGACGGTACGGGTGGGAAAGCGGGCGCCGTCGCTGAGGACGGCGACCCGGTTCTCGCACGTGTCGAGCCGGGTCTCCAGGCGTACGTCGATGTTGCGGGCGCGCAGCTCGCGGATCGCGTACTTGCCCATCTCCTCGCCGACTTCGGGCAGGATCCGGCCGCTGGCCTCGACGAGGATCCACTTCAGGTCCTCGGGCCGGATGTTGTGGTAGTACCGCGCCGTGTAGCGCGCCATGTCCTCCAGCTCGGCGAGCGCCTCGACGCCCGCGTAGCCGCCGCCTACGAAGACGAAGGTGAGGGCGGCGTCGCGGATCGCCGGGTCGCGCGTCGAGGAGGCGATGTCCATCTGCTCGATGACGTGATTGCGCAGGCCGATGGCCTCCTCGACGGTCTTGAAGCCGATGGCGTAGTCGGCGAGACCGGGGACGGGCAGGGTGCGCGAGATCGAACCGGGCGCGATGACGAGTTCGTCGTACGTCAGCTGGATGGCGCCGGTGCCGTCCTCGGGGGAGGCGAGGGTGGTGACGGTGGCGGTGCGCTTGGAGTGGTCGATGCGGTCGGCCTCGCCGATGACGATGCGGCACTTGTCCAGGACCCGGCGCAGCGGGACCACGACGTGCCGCGGGGAGATGTTTCCGGCCGCCGCCTCGGGCAGGAACGGCTGGTACGTCATGTAGGGGTCGGGGGTGACCACGGTGATCCGGACGGCGCCGCTCTTCAGCTCTGTCTTGAGCTTCCGTTGCAGGCGCAGCGCCGTGTACATCCCGACGTATCCGCCGCCGACCACGAGAATGCGCACAGGTTCTGTCACCACCCCATGACGCAACGGGCCCCGGGCTTTGTCCACAGCCCCGGCAAATTGTGTGACTGGAGGGAACTCCTGTGGCGGGTGGCTCATTCTTCGCGCCGCGATGAGAGACGCGCAGGTCAGGAGGTGAGTGACACGTGATGGGCCGGGTCCGATTCGGTCAGGTTTCGGTCCTTGGTCCGATCGGGGGGCACACCGTGCGGAAGAACCTCTTCTGAATTGACTCCGGCTCAACTATGTTCGTAACCCGTCGGGGTGTCGGGTTAGGGACCGGTCCCCGGCTGTCAGGGCGGGGAGTCTCCGGGGGGAGACGTTATTACCGGGGGATAAATGCACATTCAGGACTCTCATTGGCAGACTGCCGTCGCGGCTTCCGACGGAAACGGTCGCGTGGGTACGGGTCCGAGCGCGGGCGGATCGCGTTCCGCGCCGCTGCGGGTGGATGCCCAGCGCAATCTTGAGCACGTGCTGCGCGCGGCACGTGAAGTGTTCGGCGAGCTCGGTTACGGGGCGCCCATGGAGGACGTGGCGCGCCGGGCCAGGGTCGGTGTGGGTACCGTGTACCGGCGGTTCCCGAGCAAGGACGTCCTGGTGCGCCGGATAGCCGAGGAGGAGACCTCGCGGCTGACCGACCAGGCACGCACGGCCCTTGGCCAGGAGGAAGAGCCCTGGTCCGCGCTCTCCCGCTTCCTGCGCACCTCGGTCGCCTCGGGCGCCGGACGGCTGCTTCCGCCGCAGGTGCTGAGGGTCGGCGCCGATGCCGAGGAGACCGACGTCGTACGTCCCGAGGGCCTGCGGTCCGACGGCGTACGGGACGGCCTCGACGAGGCGCGGGTTCCGCAGCAGCGTCAGGTCGGCCTCGCCGAGCAGGGCTCCGGCTGGGGCCGGGTGATCGAGCAGCGGACGGCTCCCGAGCAGGAGCTGGACGACGCGGGTGCGGCCGAGTTGCTCGACGTGGTCGGGCAGTTGGTGGACCGGGCGAGGGCGGCGGGTGAGCTGCGCGGTGATGTGACCGTCGCCGATGTGCTCCTGGTGATAGCCACCGCGGCGCCTTCCCTGCCGGACGCCACGCAGCAGGCGGCGGCCTCGTCGCGGCTGCTCGACATCCTGCTGGAGGGGCTCCGCTCGCGGCCGTCCTGAGCGGCGGACCGGGCTCGCTCCCGGCGCTCAACTCCCTTGCGAAGAGCCAGAGTTGGGGATCCCGGCGGCCGCTCCCGAGCCTTCGAGTCTTCCCCGAACGGGTGATGGCTAGTGCTCGGGTGCGGTAAGTCTCCTCGGATGAGTGGTTGCCGGTCCTGAGACTCGGCTCCGCTTGGGCTCTGTGGCACGCTTGCCCGGTGGTCGGGTCTGAGCGTGTTCACGGGAGCTTCCGCGATGGGCGTTGAAGAGCGGGACGAGTCGCGCTCGGGCGGCGGCGGTCCGGAATCCGGCGGCCCTGACGGTGGCCTTCCGCCGCGCCAGGTGCCGAGCCAGGGTGGCCCCCGCGGAGGTTCGCCGGGCGGGCCCGCGCCCATTCCGGGACAGCCCGGCAGGGGTTCCGGTTCGGAGCTCGGCGAACTCGGCGGGACCGTGCTGCCCGGGCCCTGGGGCCCCATGGACGGCGTCGGCGAGCCCGGTACCAGCGTGCCGCCGCAGCGCGAGGGCGGGTTGCGCGAGGGCGTGGCCCTGGAGGTCGGCCAGTCCGACGCCGACCTGATCCACGCGATGCGGGCCGGCGACGACAGCGCGTACGAAGAGCTGTTCCGGCGCCACTCGGACGCCGTGCGGCGCTACGCCCGCAGCTGTTGCCGCGACGCGTACACCGCCGACGATCTGACGGCGGAGGTCTTCGCGCGCACCCTGCAGGCGGTACGCGGCGGGGCCGGGCCCGAACAGGCTGTACGCGCCTATCTGATGACCACCGTCCGGCGGGTCGCCGCGTCCTGGACGCGGACGGCCAAGCGGGAGCAGCTGGTCGACGACTTCGCGGTCTTCGCCCAGCAGTCCGCGCGCTCCGCCGAGGTGTCCGACGACGACACCATCGATCTCGGCGCCGAGGTACGGGCCATGCACGAGGCCGAGCAGACCCTGGCCATGCAGGCGTTCCGCTCGCTGCCCGAGCGGTGGCAGGCGGTGCTGTGGCACACCACCGTCGAGGAGGAGTCGCCCAGCGAGATCGCCCCGCTGTTCGGGCTGACAGCCAACGCGACGGCGGTGCTCGCCAGCCGCGCCAGGGAGGGCCTCAAGCAGGCCTATCTCCAGGCCCACGTCTCCAGCGCGCTGACCTCCGGCGGGGACTGCGCGCGCTATGCCGACCGGCTCGGCGCGTACGCGCGGGGCGGGCTGCGGGTGCGGGCGGAGCGCGGGCTCAGCAAGCACCTGGAGGAGTGCGCGAAGTGCCGGGTCGCGGTCGTCGAACTCAAAGACGTCAACGCCGGGATCCCCGCGCTGCTTCCGGTCGCGGTCATCGGCTGGTTCGCCGCCGGGTTCTCGCTCAAGGCCGCCGGAGTGGTGGCGGGCGGCGCCGCCGGAGCCGCGGGCGCGGGTGCCGCGGCCGCGGCGACCGGCGGCAGTTCGTCCGGCAGTACGGCCGGAGGTGCCGCGGCCTCGGAGGGGCTCGGCGCCCCGGCCAAGGCCGGGATCGCCGCGGCGGTGGCCGTCGCGGTGGCGGCGGGTGTCGTGTTCGCGCTGAGCGGCCACGATTCGCCGCCGCCCAAGCCCGACGCGAAGCCGCCCGCGGTGGCGCCCGTCGTACCGCGTAAGCAGCCGCCGCCCTCGCCCGAGCCGCCCGCGGTCCCCGCGCCTCCGGCTCCGCCCGCGCCGAAGAAGCCGTCGGCCCGGCCGACCCCGCCGAAGCCGACGCATCCCCGGCCCACGCCGCCCCGTCCGGTGCCGCCGCCGAAGCCGACCCCGCCGAAGCCGACGCCGACGCCACCCCCGCCGCCGCCCGCACCGACCGTGTTCCAGGTGAGCGGCCTGCGGTACGACACCCTCGGCGACGGCACCGAGCCCGAGGTGCGGCTCCGCGACTCCAGCTGGCTGTGGCAGCGCTCGGGCACGCGGATCGCCGACCGCCGGTATCCGCACGGGGTGACCGTGCACGGCCGGTCCTCGGTGACCATCGACCTCAACCGCCAGTGCCGCACGTACGACGCGTACGCGGGCGTGGACGACCTGACGATGGGGCTCGGGACGGTGCGGTTCTCGCTGTACGGGGACGGGGCGAGGCTCTGGGAGTCTCCGGTGATGCACGGCGGCGACCCGGCGGTACCGGTGCACGCCGACATCTCGGGCCGCAGGACGATCCGGCTCGTCGTCGAACCGGCGGGCCCGTTCGGCGGGGCGACGCTGGCGGACTGGGCACAGTCGCAGATCGGTTGCCGGTAGCTCCGCGGGAACCGCGCGACCGGCCCCCACCGGCCCGCGGACGAATACCCGCACCCCGCAGAACGCTCAGCCCCCGGTAACCGCATACAGGACCGGTGGAACCTCGGCAGGGGTCAGCTCCGCCCCGGCCGCGCGTTCGGCCTCGTACTCCTCGGGTGGGAGTGCTCGGCGGGCCCGGGCCGTGATGGATTCCTCAAGCTCCAGCTCCGGTACGGAACGCGGGATTCCGGCGCGCCAGGCGGTGGCCGCCCCCAGGACCCGTACCGCGCGGGCGTGCTCGCCGAGGTCGCCGAGGAACTGGGCCGCGCGCCCGCCGAGATGGGCCAGGACGATCTCGGTGCACTCGGAGCCGGCCGCCGTGCGCAGGGCGTCCGCGATGGTCCGCAGGCCCTGGAGCGGGCCCGACTCGGCGGCGATGATCCGGGCGTCCAGCGCGTCGAGCAGCGCGACGAAGTGCGGGGGCAGCGGACCCAGCATGGCGAGTTCGAGGGCCTCCTCCCGCAGGGTGCGGGCGGCGGCGGTCTCGCCTCGGTCGAGGGCGATGGTGGCGAGCAGCGAGTTGACGTACGGCATGGCGTCGCCGCCCCGGTAGCGGTCCGCCTCCGTGGCGGCTTCGGCCAGGTACTTCTCGGCGGACTCCAAGTCGCCGCCGCGGTAGGCGAGTTCGGCGACCCGGGCGATGAGGAACGGCGCCTCGTGGTGGGCGCCCACCTCGCGGGCCAGTTGTATGGCCTCCTGGTAGGCGGCGTGGGCCTCTTCGGGGCGGCCGCGCACCATCGCGGCCTCGGCGGCGGCGCTGGCCACCTGGGCGCGCATCCAGCGGTCGCCGACGCGGCGGGCGAGCTCGCGCAGCTCGGCGAGGTCGTCGTCGATGCCCTCGAAGCCACCGGGCGTGTCGATGGCCATGTGGGTGCGGAACATCAGGGACACCCCGATCGCCCAGTCGCCGCCGTGGCGGCGGCAGTTGGCGACGACCGCGTCGATCGACTCGCGCATCAGCCCCGGGGTGTCGGTGAAGAACGTCGTGAACGGCCAGAGCAGCCCCGGGAAGCGGGCCGCCTCGGGACCGCCCGCCTCGAAGGCCGCGCGGAGCTGGACCAGGCGGTCCTGTACGGCGGGGCTGTCGAGGCCCTCGCGGGGGTTGGCGTCGGAGAGCAGGAAGAAGCGGAGCAGATCGAGGTGGAGCCGTGGCCAGTGGCGCGGGTCGGACGCGTCGGAGGGCGTCGGCGAGAGCTCCGCGACGGCCTGGCCCCAGGCGGCGCCTTCGGTCCGGTAGTTGCGCAGCCACCAGAACCAGCCCATGGACAGGGCGAGTTCGGTGCCGGCCGCCTCGTCGGCGGTGGGCGGGGTCGTCGTGCGGCGCAGTGCGGCCCTGATGTTGTCGAGCTCGGTCTCCAGGCGGTTGATCCAGGGGAGCTGCTCGCCCGAGCGGACGCGGGGTTCGGCCCGGCGGGCCAGCTCGCGGTAGTACGCGGTGTGCGCGTCGGCGGCCTCGCGCAGCGCCTCGGGGGTCTCGGCGGCCCGCTCGGCGGCGTATTCGTGGATGGTCTCCAGCATGCGGTAGCGCATGCCGGTGCCGTCGGGCGCGGGGACCGCGATGACCAGGGACTTGTCGACGAGGGCGGCGAGGGCGTCGGTGGCGTCCGCGGCGCCGGGGGCGGGCGCGGTGCCGCACACCGCCTGGGCGGCGGCGAGGTCCCAGCCGCCGGCGAAGACGGAGGCGCGGCGCAGGACCGCGCGTTCGGGTTCGTCGAGCAGGTCCCAGGACCAGTCGACGACGGCCCGCAGGGTCTGCTGCCTCGGCAGTACGGTGCGGCTGCCGCTGGTGAGCAGGCGGAATCGATCGTCGAGCCGGTCCGCGATCTGACGGGGCGTCAGCATGCGGAGGCGGGCCGCGGCCAGTTCGATGGCGAGCGGGAGCCCGTCCAGGCGGCGGCAGATCTCGGCGACGGCTTCGGGGTCGGAGGTGGGATCGAAGTCGGGTCGTACGGCGCGGGCGCGCTCGGCGAACAGGCGGTGGGCCGGGAGAGGCGGCAGTGGCTCGACCGGCCGGACCGCCTCGCCGGGTACGCCCAGGGGTTCGCGGCTGGTGGCGAGGATACGAAGCCGGGGGCAGCGGGTGAGGAGCGTCTCAGCGAGGTGGGCCGCGGCGTCGATGACGTGCTCGCAGTTGTCGAGGACGAGCAGGGTGTCCGGCCGGCGGGACAGGTCGTCGACCAGGCGGGCGGTCGGGTCGTCGTGGGCGGGCGACGGACCGGCTTGCGGCAGCAGGGTCGTCTCGCGCAGCCCCAGCGCGGAGACCACGGCACCGGGGACGGCCTCGGGGTGGTCGAGCGGGGCGAGCTCGACGAGCCAGGCGTCCGTTCCCGACCCCGCTGCCGCCTGTTCCGCGAGCCGGGTCTTGCCGGTGCCGCCGGGGCCGGTGAGGGTGACGAGCCGGGATGCGGTCAAGTCGGCCCGGATCAGGGCCAGTTCGGGCTCGCGGCCGACGAAGGAGGTCAGGCGGGGGCGGAGGTTTCCTGCTGCGGGGCGAGGGCTCTCGGGTGGGCGCGGGGCGGCCTGGACGGGGCGCGCGCCCTGGACCGGGGTGGCCTCGGCGGGGCGGGCCGGGGCGGTGGTGCTCTCCAGCAGCTCCGCGTGCAGAGACGTCAGTTCGGGGCCCGGGTCCGCGCCCAGGGACTCCGCCAGAGTGCGCCGCGCCTTCTCGTACGCGGCCAGGGCGTCCGCTCTTCGGCCCTCGTTCCGCAGCGTACGGATCAGCTGGGCGTGCAGTGTCTCGTCGTACGGGTGCGCAGCGAGCAGCTCCGTCAGTTCGGGGAGCAGTGCGCTCGTGGCGCCCCGCCTCAGGTCGGCCTCGATGCGGTTGCGCTGTGCGGCCAGGCGCTGGGCTTCGGGGCGTACGGCCGCGCCGCGTTCGGGGAGGTCCGCCAGGGCGGGGCCGCGCCACAGGGCGAGTGCCGCGCGCAGGGTCCGGGCGGCGGACTCCGGATCGCCCCCGGCGAGCTGGGCGGCGCCCTGTGCGGCGCGGTCCTCGAACTCGTACAGGTCGACCGTGTCCCGCGCGGCGGTGAGGCGGTAGCCGGCGGGGCCGGACTCGACGGCCTCCCTGCCGAGGGCGCGGCGGAGACGGCCCACCAGGGCTTGCAGGGCCGCGGGAGCGTCCTGCGGGGGATCGCCCGCCCATACGTCGTCGATCAGCGTGGGTACGGGTACGGGGCGGGGGGTGCGCAGCACCAACGCGGTCAGCAGGGTGCGCAGCCTCGGGCCGCCCAGGGGTATGGCGGTGCCGTTGTCGTCGCGCGCCTCCGTGGCGCCCAGGATCAGGTACCGCACGGTTGCCATTGTGACGGGGTTTGCCCGTGCGGGGGGAATCGTTTTCCTCCGGGGCTCAGCGGGGCCGGCTTTCCATGGGCAGCCGGGGTGGGGCGGCGACCGTCCGCCGTTGAGAGCCTGTGTCCGAGACCCAGGCTCTCAGGACCGCAACGTGGGCCGTCGAGGCGGAACCACCCCTCCCGCCACCGCCCGCTGCCTCGGCGCGGCCGTGCCCGTCCAGCACGTGCCCCGGCGGGACAGCAGGCGCCGCAGCCACAGTTCCGTCGAGATCAGGTCCGCCAGGCCGTCCAGCGGGAGGGGTTCGCCCGCGGCCGCCGCGCGGACCGCCTCGCGGACCGTGCGGGCCTCGATCAGGCCCGCGTCCGCGAGCAGCGGCGCTTCGAAGAGGGAGATCAGCGGGTCGGTCGACTGACGCAGGCCCGCTCTCGCGGCGGCCGTCGAGGGGGCGTGGGACGGGGCGCCCCAGCCCGGTGGAAGGTCGCGTACACCGGACGCCGACAACACCGTACGCAGGATCGTGGCCCGGGCGCCCGGCTGGACCCGCAGGGATTCCGGGAGGGCGCGGCACGCTCGTACCACCTGGTTGTCCAGGAAGGGTGCGTGCAGGCGCTGGCTGCGTACCTCCGCGGCCTGTTCCAGGATGCGGTGGTCCGCCGCGTAACGGGCGAGCGCGGCCGACGCGCGGGCCTCGCCCGGGCGCTGCGACGGGGCCGGGCGGGTCGCCGAGGACATCAGGCGAACCGATACTTCGGCGAGC
Organism: Streptomyces sp. NPDC001415; assembly: GCF_053597395.1. Classification (NCBI taxonomy): domain Bacteria; kingdom Bacillati; phylum Actinomycetota; class Actinomycetes; order Kitasatosporales; family Streptomycetaceae; genus Streptomyces; species Streptomyces sp. NPDC001415. The sequence goes on along the minus strand of NZ_JBSFIE010000019.1, from coordinate 127,288 downwards.
GCCTCCCCGGTCAGCCAGCGGGCCGCCGGGCCGGGGCGCGTCCAGGACAGGGCGGCCAGGGAGATCGACAGCGGGCTCGCCGCGTCGTCGAAGCGGGGCGACCGCAGGCCGTCGGCCGCCGACGCCCGCAGCGCGTCCGCCGCCGACTCGATGCCGGTTCGGTAGGGCGTACGGGCCAGGCGGCGGGCCGCTCTGTAGACGGTCAGAGGCACGAAGAGGGAGTTGGCCGTCGGGCCGCCCGCCTTCGCCAACGCCGTTGCCGGGCGGAGCAGATGACGGCGCTGACGGTCCATCAGGAGGTCGGCCAGGCGCGCCGGATGGGCGTCGAGGACCTGGCGGGCGCCGCTTCCGGTGAAGTGGTCCGCGCTGCCCGCGAGGAGGCGTCGGCGGTGGCGCGGGGCCGCGATCAACGACGGGCCCGGCTCGTCCGTCAGGGGGCCTTCGAGGTCCGCGTACGGCAGGGACTCCTCGCCTCCGGTCACCACCACGTGGTGCAGACGCGGGTTCGCCGCCATCGCGCCGGCCCGTTCCAGCTCGGCCTGGCGGCCCGCGCCCGGCACCGTGAGGTCGTTGAAGGTGACGGCCAGGAGGCGTTCGCCCGCCCCCGTGCCGTGGCCGAGGACCGTGCCCGGCACCCCGGGAAGGCCCGCAGCGAGCAGGGCGAGGGTGGCGGAGGCGGGGCCTCCGGAGAGGTCGGCTCCTATGCCGGGGGCCGGGCCCCCGCGGGCGGCGCGCCGCTCGGCCGGCCCCATTCCGGGGACCGGGCCGGGGTCGGGCGGGAGGGTCTCGGGGGCGTGCCGGGGTGCGGTGAGCCTGGCCCGTACCGCCGAGACCAGGGCGTCGCGCACGCCCTCCACCGCGGCGGCGGGCGCCAGTTGGGGCGCGGCCACCGCGAGCGAGGCGACCGGTTCGTACCCGGTGATCTCGCGCGAGCCCTCGCGCAGGACGAGCGCGTGGCCGGGCGGGATGCGGCGCACGCCCGCGTACGGGGTGGAGTCGCCGAGCGCCTCGGGCACGTCGGGGCAGGCGAGCAGGGCGGCGAGGTGGCCGATGTCGAGCTGGGCCTCGATGAGGTCGGCGAGCGGAAGTGCCGCTGTCCCGTAGGCCGTTCCGCCCGCCCAGGGGGTGTAGAAGACGGGCCGGGCGCCGGCCAGGTCGCCCACGACCGTGACGCGGCGGGCCACTTGGGCGACGGCCGTGTAGCTCCCGGCCCATGCGGAGAGGTGGCGCAGTGCGCCCCCGCGCGCGGCGAACAGGCCGACCCTGAGCTCCTCGTCGGTCGCGGCGCAGCAGCCCAGTACGGCGAGGCGGGTGTCGGCGCCGACGCTGACGATGCGGATCTCGTCGGGCCGCCAGTCCCCCACCGCCCACAGCGGATCCGGGTCGCCCCACAGGAGTTGGGCGCCGACGGGGTGGACCGTGCGCCCCTCGTCGGGCTCGCCGACGGCACCGGCCGTGCCATGGCCGCCCGTACCGTAGCTGCCCGCGCGGAAGCTTGCGGCGACGCTGCTCCACCCCACCAACCACCGCATCGCGCCTCCACAGGCTGTGGACAACTCGTGGACAACTCCGGCCGGCCCTCGGCGAGGAACGCCGTTCACGGCACTCGGTACGGGCCGAAGGAGGCCGGGACCCCATGCTGCCACGACAACGGCGCCCCGGAGGGGCTACGGGTAGCGGGCGCAAAAAGTGAATTCGCTCCGGGGGGTGGCCGATTGGTGTCGTTCCCGGGACGTACGGGACCCGCCGTCGGTGATCGACGAGGTGCTCCGGGGCTCTCGACCGGGGGGCGACATCAAGCCATTCTCTGGGTGCGCCAGAGTCGTCACACCCGCCTCCGGAGGCCCTCAACACACAGTCCGGGAGGCGCCGTTCGCCTCCCGGACCGGTCCGCCGCCCGCGGGGATTGAGGCGGCGGTGTCCCCCAGCCCACTGGATCCATGCAGCGGGCCGACCCACGCACCACACATGGAAGCGCTCCCCTGGGGGCCCCGCGAGAGCGCACGGCCGGGCGCACGGCCACACGGCGGGAGCGCGGCGGCGGCCGGTCCCGCCTCACCCCCGGCGCAACGGTCCGGCGATCGCGGCGCGCCCGTGGGTGTCAGCAACTGTTCGTACGGAAAACAATCTCGCCATACGGAAGACCGCCCCTTAACGGTCGGGATGCGGCGAACTACGCTGTGTTTACTGCTGTTCCCCACGAGCGGCATATTCCCGAGGGCTCGGCCACATGCTTTTGCGGCCGACGATCCGGACACCACACCGCCCGGGGGAACGCCGTCTGTGTCGAGGGGTGGCGCATGTCCAGGGAGCAACGCGGGCCGAACGAGAAGCTCGGCACCGTTCTCGCCCTCGCGGGAATAAGCAATGCGGGCCTGGCGCGACGGGTCAACGACCTCGGCGCGCAGCGGGGCCTGACCCTTCGCTACGACAAGACCTCCGTGGCCCGGTGGGTCTCCAAGGGCATGGTGCCCCAGGGCGCCGCGCCCCATCTCATAGCGGCGGCGATCGGCGCCAAGCTGGGCCGGCCCGTCCCGCTGCACGAAATCGGCCTCGCGGACGCGGATCCGGCCCCCGAGGTCGGGCTCGCCTTCCCGCGCGACGTGTCGGAGGCGGTGCGCTCGGCGACCGATCTGTACCGGCTGGATCTGGCCGGGCGGCGGGCCGGCGGCGGCATCTGGCAGTCCCTCGCGGGCTCGTTCGCGGTCAGCGCGTACGCCACGCCCGCCTCCCGCTGGCTCATCACGCCCGCCGACTCCTCGGTCGCCCGCAGCATCGACCTGACCGACCTGCCACCGCTGAAGGTCGGCCACAGCGATGTCGCCAAGCTGCGCGAGGCGGCCGAGGACGCCCGCCGCTGGGACTCCAAGTACGGCGGCGGCGACTGGCGTTCGTCCATGGTTCCCGAGTGCTTACGGGTCGACGCGGCCCCGCTGCTGCTCGGCTCGTACAGCGACGAGGTGGGCCGCGCGCTGTTCGGCGCGACCTCCGAACTGACCAGGCTCGCCGGGTGGATGGCCTTCGACACCGGCCAGCAGGAGGCCGCCCAGCGCTACTACATCCAGGCGCTGCGGCTCGCGCGCGCGGCGGCCGACGTTCCGCTCGGCGGCTACGTGCTCGCGTCGATGTCGCTCCAGGCCACTTACCGCGGCTTCGCCGACGAGGGTGTCGACCTCGCGCAGGCCGCCGTCGAGCGCAACCGCGGGCTCGCCACCGCCCGCACCATGTCCTTCTTCCGCCTTGTGGAGGCGCGCGCCCACGCCAAGGCCGGCGACGGGCACCCCGCCGAGGCCGCCCTGAAGGCCGCCGAGGCCTGGCTGGAGCGCTCGCGCGACGGCGACTGCGACCCGTCCTGGCTCGGCTTCTACTCCTACGACCGCTTCGCGGCGGACGCGGCGGAGTGCTACCGCGACCTGAAGGCGCCGCGGCAGGTGCGCCGCTTCACCGAGCAGGCGCTTTCGCGGCCCACCGAGGAGTTCGTCCGCTCGCACGGGCTGCGCCTGGTGGTGAGCGCGGTGGCCGAGCTGGAGTCGGGGAACCTGGACGCGGCGTGCGCGGCGGGCACCCGCGCCGTCGAGGTCGCGGGCCGGATCTCCTCGGCGCGTACGACCGAGTACGTACGCGATCTGCTGCACCGACTGGAGCCGTACGGGGACGAGCCGAGAGTCGCCGAGCTGCGCGAACGCGCCAGGCCTCTCCTGGTGACCCCGGCGTAGAGCCCTCCACCGGACGTTTACCGGGATTGTCAGTGGGTCAGTGCAGTATGTGATGAGGGGGTCCGGGGCCGTCCTCCGGGAAAGAGCACGACCGGGGTGGGAGGTGTGTGGGTGACGACGTACGACTGCGATGTCCTGGTGGTCGGCGGCGGGATCGTCGGTCTGTCGACGGCGTACGCCCTCACCCAGGCCTCGCCGGGTACGCGCGTGGTGGTCCTGGAGAAGGAGAGCGGCCCCGCCCGGCACCAGACGGGGCGCAACAGCGGGGTCATCCACAGCGGCATCTACTACAAGCCCGGCTCGCTGAAGGCGCGCTTCGCCGTGCGGGGCGCGGCCGAGATGGTCGAGTTCTGCGCCCGGCACGGCATCGCGCACGAGGTCACCGGCAAGCTGATCGTGGCCACCGAGCGCGCCGAGCTGCCCCGGCTGCACGCCCTGGTCCAGCGCGGTCGGGAGAACGGCATCCCGGTGCGCGAGCTGGGCCCGGCGCAGATAGCGGCGTACGAGCCGGAGGTACGCGGCCTGGCGGCGATCCACGTCGGTACGACGGGGGTGTGCGACTACGGGGCGGTGGCGGCCCGCCTCGCCGATCTTTCCGGCGCGGACGTGCGGTACGGCGCGGAGGTCGTCCGCATCGACCGGCGCCCCGCGCTGGGCGTCGCCGTGCGCACGGCGGACGGTACGGTGCTGCGCGCCCGCGCCCTGGTGAACTGCGCGGGCCTGCACTGCGACCGGGTGGCCCGGCTCGCGGGCGACGATCCCGGGGTGCGGATCGTGCCGTTCCGCGGCGAGTACTACGAGCTGGCCCGGCCCGGCCTGGTCAAGGGCCTGGTCTACCCGGTGCCCGACCCCGCCTTCCCCTTCCTCGGCGTCCACCTCACCCGGGGTGTCGACGGCTCGGTCCACGTCGGCCCCAACGCCGTCCCGGCCGCGGCCCGCGAGGGCTACGACTGGCGCACGGTCCGCCCCGCCGAACTCGCCGGCACCCTCGGCTGGCCCGGCACCTGGCGGATAGCCCGCCGCCACTGGCGCTACGGCGCGGGTGAACTGCACCGCTCCCTCTCGAAGCGAGCCTTCACCGAGGCGGTCCGCCGCCTGCTCCCCGGGGTTGAGGAATCGGACCTGCGCACGGCCCCGGCAGGAGTCCGGGCCCAGGCAGTCCTGAGAGACGGCACCCTGGTGGACGACTTCCTGATCCGGGAAACCCCGAGAGCGGTGCACGTCCTGAACGCCCCGAGCCCGGCGGCGACGGCGTCCCTCCCGATCGGCAGAGAGGTGGCGACCCGGGTCCTGGCGACCCTGCCCGGCCCCTGAGAGCCTGCCCCTCGCGCAGTTCCCCGCGCCCCTAGACCCACCCGTCGCCCGCAGGCCGTGGTCGCTTCTCGCGCCGTTCCCCGCGCCCCTGGGGGCTGGGGGCGGGGCGGTGCCCTGGTGCGGCTCCGCCGCGCGGGCGCGACCAGCCGACACCCGCTAGGGGCGCGGGGAACTGCGCGAGCAACCACGCACGATCCGCAGCCGACCGGGAAGGCCGCAGCCCGGCCACTGGCGACCCCGGGGGTCCTACAGGGGCGCGGGGAACTGCGCGACCATCCACAGCCGAGCCGCACTCGACCACAAAGACGCGGAAGCGCCCCGCCCCGCCAGGGAAAACCGTGAATACCCGGGGCCGTGGGGCCGAGCCCCGCCGGTCGGCAGCGCCCCCGCCGACACCAGCACCGCGAAGCGAAGCCCGTAGAATTGGCCGCATTGTGTCTGAGCAGCCCCGCACCCCAGAGTCCCCGGCCCGGCCGATCGAAAAGGTCCTGCCAAGGGACAAGGCACCCCGCTTCCCGGGCGGCCCGGCGGCCGACCCCGCCGGCTCGCACCACGAGCGCAGGATCCGCAGCTTCCAGCCCCGCCGCAGCCGCGTCACCACCGGCCAGGGCGAGTACCTGGAGCGGCTGTGGCCGGTGTGGGGCTTCGACATCGACGGGCTGCGCAAGGTCGACCTGGCCGAGATGTTCGACGGGCTGCCCGTCGTCCTGGAGATCGGCTTCGGCATGGGCGAGGCCACCGCGCAGATGGCCGCGGACGACCCCGCCACCGGCATCCTCGCCGTGGACGTGCACACCCCCGGCCAGGGCAACCTCCTCGGCCTCGCCGAACGCGGCGGCCTGAGCAACGTCCGGGTGGCCAACGGCGACGCGATCATCCTGCTGCGCGAAATGCTGGAGCCGGACGCCCTGGACGGCCTGCGCGTGTACTTCCCGGACCCCTGGCCCAAGAAGCGGCACCACAAGCGCCGCCTGATCCAGCCCGAGTTCCTCTCACTGGCCGCGACGCGGATGAAGCCCGGCGCCGTACTGCACTGTGCGACGGACTGGGAGGACTACGCCGAGCAGATGCTGGAAGTCCTCAGCGCGCACCCCGACTTCGAGAACACGGTGGAGGGCGGCGGCTACGCGCCCCGGCCCGCGTTCCGGCCGCTGACGCGGTTCGAGGGGCAGGGCCTCGACAAGGGCCACGTGGTGCACGACCTGCTGTTCCGTCGGGTCGGGCACAGCGGGTAGTGCGGGCGGTTCAGGCCGGGCGGCCGAGGCCGGCAGTGCGGGTAGTGCAGGCACCGTCGCGGATTGTCAGTGACCCTCGTTAGGGTCGTCTGGTGTCCTTCGAGTCGCTTCCGCATCGCCCGCATCCCGGGCAGGCGCCCCAGCAGGCCGGGCCGGCCATTCCGGCCGGGCCCGTTCCGGCGTGCGCGGACGGGCCCCGGTTCGACGCGGTCCCGCCGGACCGGTCGAAGTGGCGCTACCGGCCGCGCCGCGACTTCTGGCGTTCCAAGGCGGTCCGCGCGGGCGCGCTGATCACCCTGCTCGCCCTGTGCGGCCTGGTCATCCTCGCGCTGGTACGGGATCAGACCGGCACTGAGGGTTTCCTGGTGGGGCTGGGGCTCGCGGTGCTTCCGGTGCCGCTGCTCGGGGCCGCGTTCCGCTGGCTGGACCGGGTCGACCCGGGGCCGTGGCGCAACCTCCTGTTCGCCCTGGCGTGGGGTGCCTGCGCCGCCGCGCTGGTGGCGATCATCGCCAACTCGTTCGCGACGCGCTGGATAGCCACGGCCACCGCCGACCCCTCCTCGGCCGACCATCTGGGCGCCGGCGTCATAGCGCCCATAGTCGAGGAGAGCGCGAAGGCGGCGGCCGTCCTGCTGCTGTTCCTCTTCAGGAGACGCGACTTCAAGGGGATCGTCGACGGCGTGGTCTTCGCCGGTTTCACCGCGACCGGCTTCGCCTTCACCGAGAACATCCTCTACCTGGGCAACGCGTTCGGCGAGGACCAGGCCAGCCACAGCGGAGGCTCGACGACGGCGGCGACCTTCTTCGTACGGGTCGTCATGTCGCCGTTCGCGCACCCGTTGTTCACGGTGCTGAGCGGCATCGGGTTCGGCGCGGCCGCGCTGGCGCCACCCGGCAAGCGACTGCGCCGGGTCGTGTTCCCGCTGGGCGGCCTGGTGTGCGCGATGGGCATGCACGCCCTGTGGAACAGCTCGACGCTGTTCGGGGTGTACGGCTTCTACATCGTGTACGGGGCGTTCATGGTGCCGGTGTTCGGGCTGCTCACCTGGCTCGCGATCTGGAGCCGGCAGCGCGAGCTGCGTACGGTCGCCGCCGAGCTGCCCGCGTACGCCGCGGCCGGCTGGCTCGGGCCCGCGGAGCCGCTCGCGCTGTCCTCGATGCGGGCCCGCGCGACGGCCCGCGACTTCGCGCACCGCACGTTCGGGGGGAAGCCGGCGTCGCGGGCGGTCGCCGAGTACGAGGCGTTCGCGACCGCGCTCGCCTTCCTGCGCCACCGTGCCTACCGCAGCGCGGGCGCGGTCGGTCCCGGCCCCGACTTCGCGGCACGCGAGCAGGAGCTGCTCCACCATCTGTGGGAGCGCAAGCCGGTCGCGGGCCCGGCGCTGCTGTACGCGGCGGGGGCCACGGGCCGGATCTGGCTGCCCCCGCAGCCGGGCCCGCCGCACCCCTACACCCAGCACGCGCAGTACGCGCCGTATGCCCCCTACGTTCCGCAGGTTCCTTACGTTCCGCAGGTTCCTTACGGGCAACCGGGCCCGGCCACAGGCCCGGCGCCGTACAACCCGTACCTGCGCTGAGTCCGTGCCTACGCGTCGAGCCCGTACCTACGCCGAGGCGGCCGTCAGCTCGGACAGCTGCGCGCCGGTCAGCTCCAGGTCGGCGACCGCGAGCAGCGCCGGGAGCTGCTCGACGATACGGGCCGAGGCGATGGGGGCGGCGACGGTCGGCCGGGCGGCCAGCCAGGCCAGCGCCACCGTGGCGATCTCGGCGCCGGTCTCCTGGGCGATCCGGTCGAGCGCGGCCAGCACCTTGCGGCCCCGCTCGGTCTCCAGGTGCTCGCCCGCACCCTCGGCCCGCCGGCTGTCCACCGACTGGCCCGGGCGGTACTTGCCGGTGAGGAAGCCGGAGGCGAGCGCGAAGTAGGGGACGGCGGCCAGGCCCGCGCGGGACGCGGTCTCCTGGAGGGCGCCCTCGTAGGTGCCACGCGAGACCAGGTTGTAGTGCGGCTGGAGCACCGAGTACTTGGCGAGGCCCTCGCGGTCGGAGAAGTCCAGGGACTCCTGGAGCCGCTCCGGGCTGATGTTGGAGGCGCCGAGCGCGCGGACCTTGCCGTCCCGCACCAGCTGGTCGAGGGCGGTGACGATCTCCTCGACGGGCACGGAGGGGTCGTCGAAGTGCGTGTAGTACAGGTCGATGTAGTCGGTGCCGAGGCGGCGCAGCGACTCCTCGACGGCGGCCTTGATGTTGGTCGGGGCCAGGCCCTTGTACGCGGGGTGGGCGCCGACCTTGGTGGCGACGACGACATCGGCCCGGTTGCCGCGGGCGGCCAGCCACTTGCCGATGATCGTCTCTGACTCACCGCCCGAGTTGCCCTCGCCCCAGGCGGAGTACAGGTCGGCGGTGTCGACGAAGTTGCCGCCGCCGTGGGTGTAGGCGTCCAGAACGGCGAAGGACTGGTCCTGGTCGGCGGTCCAGCCGAAGACGTTGCCGCCGAGGGAGAGGGGGAACACGGAGAGGTCGGAGCTGCCGAGCGTACGGAGAGAGGTCATGGGGTGATCAACTCCCTTACGGGGGTGGGTATTCCGACCCCGCCGGGATCAACCCTGCGGCGCCCTCCAAGGGTCCGGGGTGGGTCAGGGGTTCAGCCCCTTCGACTGGAGCCAAGCCATCGGGTCGATCCCCGTGCCGGAAGGCGTATGCACCTCCAGGTGCAGGTGCGGCCCCGTGACGTTCCCGGTCGCCCCGACCCGCCCGATGACATCCCCCGTCGACACCTTCTGCCCCTCACTCACCGCCAGCGACGACTGGTGGCAGTACCAGAGCTCGCTGCCGTCATCCAGCGTGATCACCGTGCGGTAGCCGTACGCCCCGGCCCAGCCAGCCGACTTCACCGTCCCGGAGTGGATCGCCTTGAGCGGCGTGCCCGTCGGGGCCGCGAAGTCGAGGCCGGTGTGGTGGCCGGAGGACCACATCGAGCCGGCCTCGCCGAACGTGGAAGTGATCGTGTACGAGCCGACCGGCAGGGAGTAGCTCGCGGCCAGCTTGGCCAGCCGCTCCTCCTCCGCCTTCTTGGCCGCGGCCTCCTCGGCCGCCTTCTTCTCGGCGGCGGCCTTGGCCGCGGCCGCGTCCTGCTTGGCCTTGGCCTCGGCGGCGGCCTTTTCCGCAGCGGCCTTCTGCGCGGCCGCCTTCGCCTCGGCGACCGCACCGGCCTTCTGCTGCTCGGCCTGCTGGAGGATGCGGGCGCGCAGCGCCTCACCGGCGTCGGTGGCGCCCTGCTCGGCCTCGCTGGTGGACAGCCCCGTCATGGTCAGCGGCGAGCCGGCGATCTTCTGATCGGCCCTGGCGGCGGCGGTCTTCGGGGTGTCCGGGCTGTCGTGCGAGACGAGCTCGCCGACGCCGGGCAGCGACCCGAGGTCCGGCAGGCTGCTGGATATGGAGTCGGGCAGCGATATGGAGACCGGCGGCTTGGTCTGCGCGGTGGCCATGCCGCCCGCGCCGACCGCGGCGATGACGCCGACGCCCAGAACCGTGGAGCTGCGGGCGAGCCCGCCGCGCTGCTTGGCCACCCGGTGCCGGCCGCGTACCGGGCGTACCGACTCCTCGGTCGGGTCCCACTCCTCCCAGGTCTCGGTCTCGCCGGGTGCGTCCCCGTACAGGGAAACCGGAGGGAGGGGGGTGTCGAGGGCAGGCTCGTTGGACGCCACGAGGGCGCGCTCCTTTCCTTCCTTCTCGCCTACCGGGTTAGCTGACGGGTTCGGAGCAGGAAGGTCTCCTACGAACGCCCATGACGGGCGCCCGATTCACCCCAAGTTGGTGGTTCCCCGGTTCCCTCGCGGGATTCGGCGCATGCGCACGGTGCCGCCTTGGCGGCGGCTGGGACGACCGCGCTGCGTTATCGAACGTTAATAGACGCCGGGGGTGGATTCCAAGCCGTTCCCACTGATCGTTAACGGCCCTGGCCAGGACTTAGTACCCCATAGGCGGTCCAATTCGGGCGAGTTGACAACCTCTCAGGGTCGCCCCCGTCACACCCCCATTCTGACGGTGTGTCAATTGTTATGCGCAGTGGCATCCTTCGGGCACACACCGTGACGCCCTCATGTCACGGCGACCGTGCTACTTCACGATCCTCACCGTGCGCCGCCGCTCCGGCTGCCCCTCGGCCGGGCGGGCCACCGCGAGCAGCGCCATGTCGTCGCTCGCGCCGCCGCCCGTGTAGCGGCGTACGTCGTCGACGAGCGCGTCCAGGACCTCCTCCGGGCCGGGAAAGATCGCGCCGCGCAGCCGGGCGCCGGGATCGTAGAAGACACCCCTGTCGTCCCGCGCCTCGGACAGGCCGTCGGTGTAGAGCAGCAGCGTCGACCCGGCGGGGAAGGGCCGCACGTCCGCCCGGTCCGGCCACACCCCGAGGTCGGCCATGCCGAGCGGCAGCGCGGGCTCGGCCGGGACGAGCACGTCGAGCGAGCCGTCCTCGTGCAGCATGAAGGGCTCGGGATGCCCCCGGTTCACCAGGCGTACGGTGCCGTCGCCGCGCGGGATCTCGGCGAGCAGCGCGGTGGTGAACCCCTCGACCGCGTCCAGCCGGTCGCGCCGGGTGCCCTCGCGGGCCAGCGCCCGCTCCAGGCGCTGGGCGACCGCCTCCAGGGATGACTCCTGCTCGGCGGCCTCCCGGAACGCGCCGATCACCACGGCGACGGCCTCCACCGCTTGGAGCCCCTTGCCGCGTACGTCGCCGACGACGAGCCGGACCCCGTACGGGGTGTCCTGCACGGCGAACAGGTCCCCGCCGATGAAGGCGTCCGCCTGCGCGGCCTCGTACCGCGCGGCGACATGGAGGCCGCCGATGCGGGCCGCGGGCGTGGGCAGCACGGCGCGCTGGGCGGTCTCCGCGATGACGCGCTGGGAGGCGAGCTGTTCACCGCTGCGGCGCAGGATGCGGTTGATGACGAGGGCCAGCGCGCTCACCGTGAGCACGGTGAACAGCTCGCTGGACCCTTCACCGAGGTTGGGCAGATCGTGTATGAACCAGAGCGCCACGACGGCGACCGCCGAGCCGAGGCCGACGAGAGCGGTGCCGCGGCCCGAGTAGAACGGTGCGGCGACGACCGGGGCGCCCGCGAACAGGGCGGCGGCGGTCAGATCGGGCGGGGTGGAGGCGTCGAAGACGAAGCCGACGACGACCAGCAGTACGGGTAGCGCCCGTACCAGGCGCCCGTCGCCCTCTGCTCGCTGCCGCACCCGTCCAGCCTGGCGCTTTCCGGCTCCCCCGGCGACTCGGGCACACCCGGGCGAGTGCCTCGGGCGAGTGCGCGGGCCCGGGCGGGGTTTAGACACAGGCTCTCAGTGGCGGCGGCAGCGGTGGGGGCCCGGGCGTCCCCGGGCGCAGCTTCCCCTGGTGTGGCGATGGTTGGCGTCCTGGTCGGGCACGCACGGCAGCTCGACCCAGCCGCCGCGGTTCAGGCGGCAGCCGTGCGCGGGGGCCGCGGACCCCGGGGCCGGCACCTGCTTGACCGGGAGCGGCTCACCCAGCTCCTCACAGCCGCTCAGGACGAGCGCGCACACGGCGAGCAGCAACACGACAGGCACCTTCCGCCGTGTCCCGGTCATCGCCCGTGTCCCGGGCATCGCGCTCTCACTCATGGCGCACGCGAGACTACTCTCCGCGCGCGCCCCCGGCGGCCGCACCGTCCGTGAGGTGCCGCTCGGCGTACACCTTCAGGCCGTCCCGCACGAAGGCCGCCGTGCCCTCTCCGTGCTTGTCGTAGTTGACGCCGAAGCGCGGGTCGTCGACGTACATCTGGCCGAGCCCGATGACGTACGACCGGGCGACGGTCGTCGTGGTGGACAGCCAGGCGACATGGCGCCGCGCGATGTCCTGGGCCTCCTCGCCGTCGGCGGCGAGCCCGGCCCCGTGCGCGCGCCCCCAGTCCCGGGCGATGTCCTCGTGTTCCTTCAGGAATCCCTTCCGCTGCTCCTCGGTGAGCGAGCGCCACCAGCGGTCGCCCTTCTCGTAGGCGTCCCGCCCCCAGCGCCGGCTCACCTCCTCCTCGTACCGCGTGTGGTCGAAGCCGTCGAACACTTCCTCGGCCATGAGCTCCTCTCCCCTCTCGGTCTTGTGCAGGGTGGTCCGCACGGACGCGATCTGCCGCGCGATGCGCTCGCGCTCCTGTTCAAGGAGGCGCAGATGGGTCCGCAGGGCGGCCGCCGGATCGCGCTCGCCCTCCAGGAGCTCGCCGATCACGGGCAGCGAGAGCCCCAGCTCCCTCAGGAGCAGGATCCGCTGGAGCCGGACCAGGGCGTCCTGGTCGTAATAGCGGTATCCGTTGCTTCCGATCCGGCTCGGGGCGAGCAGGCCGAGGTCTCCGTAGTGACGGAGGGTGCGGCTCGTCGTCCCGGCCTTCTTGGCGATCTCCTGGATCGACCACTCCTTGCCGTTCACATCCACCAAGCTAGATCTTGACGTTGCGTAAAGGTCAAGGTGCGGAGGTCGACGAACGAGGACGAACGAGCGGGGGAACGCGAAGAGGCCCGGCACTTGATGACAAGTGCCGGGCCTCTTCGTTCAGTAGCGGGGACAGGATTTGAACCTGCGACCTCTGGGTTATGAGCCCAGCGAGCTACCGAGCTGCTCCACCCCGCGTCGGTAAACACAACTGTACGCCATTCGGAGGGGTGCTCCGAACCATTTACCCCGCGCCCCTTCGGGGCCCCCGCTTGAAGGGCGCCCTGAAGGGGCGCGGGGAACTGCGCGACCAGCCCCGGCCGGCCCGCAGTCGACACGCACGCCCCGGATCACATGGACGAGGTGCGGCGGCGGCGCGCACCGAGCCAGGCGACCGCTCCGCCGAGCGCGACCAGGGCCGCGGCGATGCCCGCGTACAGGCCGGTGTGGGAGTCGGCTCCGGTGTGGGCGAGGCTGCCGGTGGCGGAGGTGGTGGTGGTGAGGTTGGCGTTGCCGGCCGCCACCGGGGCCGCGGAGGTGGCCGCGGACGCGCCGGGCTTCGCGGAGGGTGTGCCGGTGGGCTTGGTGGACGGCTTGGTGGCGGGGGCGGTGCCCTCGTCGATCGGGCCGAGCGCGAACTGCGCCGTGGCCCCGCCGAACGGGTAGGTGTTGCCCGAGGCCAGCGAGACGTCGACGGCGGCGGTGATCGGGGTGACCTTCTTGATCTGGGTCTTGACGCCCAGGTTGATCCGCAGCGGCAGGGTGCGCACACCGGATGCGGCGCCGAAGCCCTTCGGGATCGCGGGCAGGGTGACGCTGTTGTCGGAGTCGACCTTGAGGTCCTGCCAGCGCCCGTCGATCAGGGCCTGCACGAAGAAGGCCGGGTTCTTCACTTGGGGGCCGGCGTACGAGAGCTGGAACCGGGTGGTGAGCGCGCTGCTGAACACGCCGTCGCCGGTGGCCTGGTAGTGCAGGTCCAGGTACTGGCGGCCGTTCGGGGCGTCCATGGTCGAGCCGGGCTTCTTCTCGAACCAGGTCTTCAGGTGGCCCGCCTTGATCGCCGGGTCGGCCTTGAAGGTGTGCGAAGCCTGGTGGTTCTGCGCGACCTCGCCGTTGAGGCTGGTGGCCGTGAGCTTGAAGTCGCCGTCGTTGGTCGGGTAGTTGGCGCCGAGCCCGATGGTCACCTTCCAGGTCAGCTTGCCGTTCGCCGGGACGTCGAAGCCGGCCGAGGCATCCTTGCCCGCCGGGTGGAAGTAGCCCTGCCAGCCGCCGTCCTGGTGCCCGACGTCGTACGTGGTCGCGGGCGCGTTCACGGGCTGGACCTTGAAGGTGACGTCGTCCGTCTGCAGCGGGCTCGCGCCGGTCGCGTCGCCGAGCATCCACGGGTGGAAGGCCTGCGTCTGCCGCGTCGGGTTGCTCACCGTCAGCTCGAACGTCTCGGTGGCCCCACCCCGGGTGAGCGGCCCGTTGGGCGCCGGGGTCCCCATCTCCATCAGCAGCGGACGCTGGGCGTCGTCGGACGTCGCGGCCTGCGCCGACACCGGCAGCAGTACGGTGCCGGCGACGGCGGCGACGACAACGGCGGTGGCGGCGGGACGGAAGAGGCGGTGGGCGATACGAGCGGACATGGTGGACTCCCCCCAAGGAGACACAGAGGCGTTCTGCGCAGCGGCAGTCGGCGAAAGGACGGCGAAGGTTCAGCGGTTCATGGGTTCAGCCGTTCACGAAGGAACGGCGGCCGGCTGCGGCAGAGCGCCGGGCCGACGGGGTGGTGCGAAGAGTGATGCGAAGGTGACGCGAAGAGTGGTGCAGAGGGTGTTGCGAAGGTTTGTCGCCGCTTCGCCGGTCTTGCATTCCCCCCGGCTGCTGCGATGTGCCCATCTTCTGCCAGGACCTGACCCGGAACGATCGTCACTCTGTCACCGGTAGGCAACAGAGGTTCGGCCTCGTCAGCGGGGGGTCGGGGCCAGGGAGCGGGCGAGGTCCAGCCAGTGCGTGAGGGTGCGTGCGGCGGCCCCGGAATCGATCGAGCGCCGGGCCTCGCGCAACCCGGCATCGAACGCGTCGTCCAGGCTCCGTTCTTCCAGTCCCCGGTACGCGGCGAGCGCCCCCGCGGCGTTGGCCAGTACGGCGTCGCGGACCGGCCCCGTCTCGCCCTCCAGGACGCGGTGGACGGCGAGCGCGTTGTAGGCCGCGTCGCCCCCGCGCAGCGCGTCGGGCGCACAGCGAGGAAGCCCGAACTCGGCCGTATCCAGGCGCAGTTGACGCACGCACTCCCCCGCTGCGACCCACACCCGAGTGGGAGCGGCGGTGGTGATCTCGTCCAGCCCGTCGTCGCCGCGTACGACCAGCGCACTGGCCCCGCGGGCGGCGAGCACGTCCGCGAGGACGGGGGCCAGCGCGGCATTGGAACAGCCGACGACGGCGGTACGGGGCCGCGCCGGATTGGTCAGCGGGGCAAGGTAGTTGATGACGGTGGGCACGCCGAGGGACTTGCGGACGGGGCCCGCGTGGCGCAGCCCGTGGTGGAAGCGGGGCGCGAAGGTGAAGCCGATGCCGGCCTCGCGGACGCAGCGGGCGACGGCGTCCGGGGTGAGGTCGAGCGGCAGCCCGAGCACTTCGAGTACGTCGGCGGCCCCGGCCCTGCTGGAGACGGACCGCCCGCCGTGCTTGACGACCGGCACCCCGGCCCCGGCGACGACGACGGCGGCCATGGTGGACACGTTGACGGTGTGCGCGCCGTCGCCACCGGTACCGACGATGTCGACGACCTCGGACCCGTCCACGGGAAGCGGAACAACCCGCTCCATCAGCGCGTCGAGCAGCCCGTGGATCTCCTCGGCGCTCTCGCCCTTGGCCCGCAGCGCCACCAGGAACCCGGCGAGCTGCGCCGGGTCGGCCGCGTCGTCCATGACCTGCCGCATGGCCCAGCGAGCGTCGTCCGCACCGAGGTCCTCGCCACGCAGCAGTACGGCCAGCAGGTGCCGCCAGGAGCGGTCAGGGTCGGTCACGGATTCCCCTCGATGCGAGCACGGCGGGCCGCGCGGTGTCCGGCCCACGTTATCGGCCGCCCCCGCATCAGCGATCAGCGGAGCTCGCCCAGCAGGTCGTCGACAGCACCTTCGACGGCGACCTCGGCATCACCGACGACACCCCGTGAACCGGTTCGGTGACCGGGACCGGGGTGGTCGGAACGGCGTTCCGTCGGCGGCAGGTCCTACCGCGTGCCGACGTCGTGCGTGGTGCCCCGGGTGACGGCGTGGAGCTTGTCGGGGTTGGCCACGTTGTGGATGTGGGTGATGCGGCCGTCGGCGTCGAAGTCGAAGGTGACCGTGGCGATCACGCGGTCCGGTCCGGAGAACACCATGCCCGGCCCGCCGTTGATCTCGACGAGTTCCGCCTTCATGTCGGCGGGCTCGATGCCCTGATAGGTGACGGTGCCGATGGCGGCGAACCAGGCGGCCACCGTGGTCGCGCCCACGACCGGGCGCAGGGCCTGGCGGACCTTGCCGCCGCCGTCCGTCCACAACGTGACGTCCGGGGACAGCAGTTCCATCAGGGCGTTGACGTCACCGCCGGTCGCGGCGGCGAAGAACCGCTCGGTGACCTCGCGCTGCTGTGAGCGGTCGGTGGTGAAGCGCGGCCGCCGGGCCTGTACGTGCTCGCGGGCGCGGTGGGCGGCTTGGCGCACCGCGGGCTCGGAACGCTCCACCGCCTGAGCGATCTCGGCGTAGCTGAAGCCGAAGACCTCCTTCAGTACGAACACCGCGCGCTCCAGCGGGCTCAGCGTCTCCAGGACCACCAGCACCGCCATCGACACCGACTCCGCGTCGACGACGGTCTCGGCGGTGTCGCCGACCGTGAGGATGGGCTCCGGAAGCCAGGGCCCCACATAGGTCTCGCGCTTGTGCCGGGTGGAACGCAGCCGTTCCAGCGCCAGGTTGGACACGATCCGCGTCAAGTACGCCTTGGGGTCGGCCACTTGGGAGCGGTCGGCGGCCGACCATTTGATCCAGGCGTCCTGGACCGCGTCCTCGGCATCGGCCGCGGTGCCGAGGATGCGGTAGCCCACCGAGAACAGCAAGTTGCGGTGCTGGTGGAAGACTTGCTCGTCGGGATCGGCGATCTGCTGGGTCACCGCGCCACCCGTATCCGGGTGAAGCGGCCACCGCGCGGCCAGAACGCGCCCGAGGCGGGCATCTTCTTCATACGGCCGTATGTCGGCCAGGGGGAAGCGGTCACCGCCTCCTTATACCGGGCGGCCGTACGGCCCGTCAGGCAGATTCGCCGCGGGCTGTCGTCGGGGCGGGTGAACTGCACCACCGCGTCACCCCGGCCCAGGCTCACCGGTGTGTGGTAGTAGCCGAACCGGAACGGCTTGGGCTGCTTGCCCTTCAGGACCCGCAGGATCGACAGCGCCGCGTGCACCCCGGTCGGCATGCCGCCCTGGCAGGTGCCGTGCATGACGCCGTACCCCTGGCGGATCGCGGCCGCGTCGCCCACCGCGAACACCTCCGGGTGCGACACCGACCGCAGAGCCGTGTCCGTGACGATCCGGCCGCGCTCGTCGACGTCAAGACCGGCGGCGGCCGCCAGCGGCGACACCCGCGTACCGCTGGTCCACACCACCACATCGGCGGCGACGCTCTCCCCGCCAGCCAGCTCGACCGCACCGGGCCGCACCTTGAGGACCTCGACCCCGGAGCGCACCCGGACACCGAGCCGGTCGAGCGCGGCCCGCAGATAAGCCCCGGCCTTCGGGTTCATGGTCGCTCCGGGCTCGCCCCGGCCCAGCAGCACCACGTCCAACTGCGGGTACTGCTCGGCGATCTCCGCGGCCGACTCGATGCCGGTCAGCCCGCTGCCGCCGACCACCACCGTGCCGCCGCCGAGCCCCGCGAGCCGGCCGGCCAGCACCTCGGCGTCCTGGGGGCTGTTCAGGGTGTACGCGTGGTCCTCGACACCCGGCACCGCCGCCGTGTCGGCCACGCTGCCCACCCCGTACACGAGCGTGTCGTAGGACAGCACCCGCTCGTCGTCGATCCGCACGGTGCGCGCGTCCGCGTCCACCGCGGTCACCCAGCCGCGCACGAAGCGTGCCCCCGTGCCCTCCAGCAGTTCCGGGATGCTCAGCTCGGCGAGCTGCTGCCCGGTCGCCGTCATGTGCAGCCGCATCCGCTCGGTGAACCGCTCCTGCGGGTTCACCAGGGTCACCTCCACGCCGTCGCCCCGCTTGACGCGGGCCGCCAGCTGAATCGCCGTGGCCAGACCCGCGTAACCCGCCCCCAGGATCAGGACACGGTGGGTGGTCGCCGAGCCGGTCTCGTTCCGCTTGCTCATCGCTCTGCCTTCCGTCGCTCGCTGCTTGACGACCACCAGATGGAAGCTGCCCGCCGATACGTGACATGGGGGCGATGTGACCTGCGCCACAGGGGGCTGGGCGGCGATATCGATCCAGCCAGCGGCTCGCACACATACCGGCTGCCGCACACACCGACACCCGCACACGCCCGCTCCCGCGCATACCGGCACCGAGCATCGCAGCGCGGGAGCCGTGGACCTGCTCCTGGCCGCAGTCGCCGAGGAGGCCGGGCTGACGCTGTTGGAAACAGGGCGAGCGTCCGTGCCCATGGGGCTCTCAACTTCCCCTCGTCACGGCTGCCACGCCAACGGCCCTACCCCTTCTGGAGAGACCGTCATGTCTGAAACCGATTCCTTTCCTGCACACCCTCGAATCGGCCTGCGAGCTGTCTACCGCTCGCCCACGACAGGCCGGCTGTTCCGACCGGTCCTCGGCGGCTCGGGTACAGCGCAACCGGCGCTGGTCAGGGGCCATTGCTGCCGACTCCTCCGAGGAGGCCGAGGGCCGTGAGGATGGTGACGCAGAGCGTCATGACGAGGATGAACGCGCCGCCGCCATAGAGCACGGAGGCAGCGATGCCCGATCCGGCCACATAGCTCAGCACACCGGCGACGCCGGCCACGAGGGCCGATGACACCAGCGCCAGGAGAAGGAAGAGCACCTGCGCGGCGAAGGGGGAGAGTTTCACCGGTCCGAATCCCTTTCGAAAGGGCGGCCGAACCGATGGCAGGGGTCACCTCAGCTCGGCCACATGGATGTGGCCTTACTGAGGCTTTGGACGCAATCAAAGCGCTCACTACTACAGCTACGCCGCCGGTGCCCCCAGAGCGTCCACCGATCGGGGGAGCTTCGTCAGGAGGCTCCTGAGGACGGTCGTCGTTGCCGTCATCCTGCCTGACTCCGCACACGAGGCCCCGCCTCGCTCTCGCGAGCGTAGCGCTCTCAACTCCCTGATCGCCATGGTCAGTTCCAGATAGTGAGGTGCTCTCTGTCAGCTCCCGCATACCGCGCCCTGAACGTGGCCGTACTGAAGCGCCGTCAAGCGCGGCAGCAGGGGGAGGAGCGCGAGCGGCTTGCTCGCGGTGAGGCCTGGGTCGACACCGGGAAGGTCTTCACCGAGGCCGACGGAACGTGGCTGCACCCCGACAAGGTGAGCGCGGCATTCGACCGCATCCTCGCCCGCACCGACCTGCCCCCGATCAACCTCCGGGACCTCTCCGTGGGCCGCAAAACAGCCAAAACGAATCCGGCCCGACCGGACGTATCCGGTCGGGCCGAGGAAACCGCTGGTCAGACAGGTATTGCTACCTCTCCGACCGGTAGGCCATGTCGGACTCGAACCGACAACCAACGGATTAAAAGTCCCAGAAAGATCATGCCGGGCGGTCTTGGCCGCTCCCCCGGCGTCCTGTTTTGCCTGGTCAGCGAGGCCCGGCTTGCTGACCGGTCCAGCCCCGGACAGCCCGTGCTTGCGCATCCGCTCACGCATCGCTCACGCATGGGACGGATCGGACCAGCGGGTTTTCATCAGCACCCGCAAGGAGAAACAGTGCACCACCCACACGCTTTCCAGATGTTCGTCTGGGGGTTCAGGGGTGTGCGGGAGTCTGCGGGAGCGGTCTGACCTGCGGTGCAGTGGGTGCGAGTGGGGTTTCTGAACGATGCTGTACGGCGGTGAATGCATCCGGAACTGCAACCAGAGGAGCCGCCCCTGCTCATACCTTGCGCCAGGCGCTGGGCAGTTCGTCAGAGCCGTCTGCCGAGGAAGAGCAAGTGCTGGGCCGAGGAGGTTGTAGGGGCCGACCGCAGGTCACCAAGCCCGTTTCGTGACTGTTTCCACTGCTCCGTTGATGACGTACACCCACCCCTCGTCGTGGAACTTCTGGTCCCGCCACTCGGTGAATGCCCATGCGATCCGGTCGGCCTTCTTCCTCACCTCCGCGCCCACGTTGGGGGCTGACAAGTACGGGTCGTAGTCAGTGAGGACGTTTGCCTCCCTGTCCCCACCGGGGCAGTCACGGACCGTCGCGTCCTTGACGTGGACCTCGATCCAGGCAGGTCCCGATGCATCCAGGTAGGCGCGGAATTCGGTGAGCACCGTCTTCCAGGGACCGGCCCCGCCTGGTTTCGTCGCGTCGCAGGTTCCGGGCTCGGCAGCGATGGTGGCCTTGGGGGGCTCACCAGCGGAGGCGGTCGCCTCGGGAGGGTCGGAAGCGGGCAGGGGCGCCTTAGTGGGAGGGTCGGGATCTTCGCCGCAGGCGGCCAGGGCCAGGAGGCATGCGAGAGCCGTGCCGGCCAGAGCGGCCCTTCGGCGGGGCAGCGTCGTCAGCATCGTTGTCCAATCCAAGCGAGAGGTGCCCCGGACAGGGTCTGCCCGGGGCACCAGGTGGGACTACTTCTTCACGACGAGCGAGTGTTCCTTGCCGATGCCCTGCTCGTTACCGTCGACGTAGAGGGACAGCTCGCCATCCGTCCAGCGGATGATGGTGTCGTCCGCGTACGGATTGTCGGAGAAGTCGCCCCCAGTCACCAGGACCGCGTGGGTCAGCAACTCGTTGGGCCCCGGGACCTGCGGCACGTCGCGGCCTCGATCATCTACGCCCAGGCTCGGGACATCTTCGTCGTGAAGACCGTTCTCCGGCACTCGACGATCAAGCTCGCCGGCGACACATACACGTCCCTGTTCGTCGAGCTCGACCAGGAACTCGCCAATGCGGCGGCCGACCTCGTGCCCCGGTCAGCGCAGCGGACCAAGAACGCGCGCCAGCGGTTGGAGCACTCTTCGAGCACTCACGTGGGCCGCAAAGCGGTCAAAACGAATCCGGCCCGACCGGGGTCGTCCGGTCGGGCCGAGGAAACCGCTGGTCAGACAGGTATCGCTACCTCTCCGACCGGTAGGCCATGTCGGACTCGAACCGACAACCAACGGATTAAAAGACGGGGAGGACCAGTGATGGCGATCAACACCCCATGCCACCCTATGCCGTTGTGGCTGGTCAGGGGAGGTGCTGCCTGACCTCCAAGATCGGCTCATGACACCCGATCCGAAGGCGTCCGGGCTCACATCGGGCTCACTTCGTCGGGTGTCTGAGCTGCACTGATAGGCCGTTTTCTGTTGGGGCAGTTATGCGGACGGAGCCCAGTTATGTATGCCCTCATACAACCGTGAGAGCGCGGTACTGGGCCCAAGCCGCGGCAGCGGCGATCAGCGCCGCTCTGTGCGGCAGGGGGTCAGCCCGCTCCCGACTCTCCCAAACGGCGTGCAGAGCGGACACGAAGGCGCTGACAGCAGCGGGGGATGCGTCGCGGTAGGCAGGCACTCTGCGGGCCAGGGCCTCGGCCTGTTCGGCGGTGTGGCCGGCGTGGATCAAGCGCGGCACGGTAAACGCGGTGTCGGCCCAGTCGGGTCCGGGGCAGGCCAGGGCCCAGTCGACAAGCCGGATGCCGTTGGCGGTGGCCAGCATGTTGAGTGGCGACATGTCGGTGTGCACGAGGGCCCGGCCGTCAAGGAGGTGCGCCCGGCCGTCCGGGATGAGCGAGCCCCACCGAACGGGGAGCGGCTTCTTGCCGACTTCCTCAGGCCAGTCGGCCGCCGACATGACGCCGAGGGCGTCGACCAGCGGCCCGAGATCGGCGGACCCGGGAGCGAGGTCCGGGTGACGCCCGGGGATGTACTCGTATCCGACGAGCAGCCACCCGCCCGCCTCCGCCTGCCACAGCAGCCGGGGTGCAAGCAGAGCGCGTTCGGTGACCCGTGCCTCGGTCCGGTACACCCACGCCGAGGTGTCGTCGGCCCGGGTGCCCTTGACGAACACGCGCCCCGACGCGGTGCGCAGGGTACAAGCCAGGTGCGACATCACGCCCTTGTCAGCACTCTCCGCCCCCTCGACCGTGCCCGTGCACGCCTCGACCGCGCGCCGTGCTGCGGGCGGAAGTTCCTGCCACGGTGTGCGCTCCACCCGCGTCTCTCCTCGTACGGAACGGAAGCCGGCCCCCGGCTCGGCCACAGCGTGGCACAAGTCGGGGGCCAGCACAGCGGACTGTCAGACCAGCCGAGCAGCGTTGTGCTTGGGGCTGTTGTGGCAGTTCGCATGGCACTGCGAGCAGTCGGCGATGTCCAGCTCGGGCCAGAAGTCCATGTCGACCACGAACCCGGCCGAGGCGATGGCGTCCACGGTGCGGGCGCGCAGGGCCTTGCCGCCGCCGTGCTCCTCCTTGTCGAGGAAGCCCGGCTGATGGTGGACGAACTTCCCGAGCGTCTGCTCGCAGAAGTCCTGATACGCCTTGGTGTGCAGCAGGAAGGCGTGCCAAAAGTCGTCCACCAACGGGGACGGACTCAACGGGATGGGGCTGTGTGCGCCGGCGGCGAGGAAGGCGAGCATCTGCCCGATGCCCCGGTGCGCCTGCTCCTCGGTCATGTCCTCGAACTTGGCGCGCATGTTGGCCGCGAGTGTCGCCCGCAGCTCGGGGCCGATCAGGGTCCGCGCGTCGGTCGCGGGGCGTTCCTGTACTACGGTCACGGTCCTTTGCCTCCTTGATGGGATGGTGCGTCGGACGTGCGTGGTGCGGCACCCGGCCGGATTCGCGCAGTGCGTTCCGCGCCGAGGCGAACCCCCCGCCCACCCGGTGGGTTGTGTCAGGCACCGCCGGGCGGGTGGGGAGATTCAGAGGTCCGGAACGGCGAGATCGGGCGTTGTCAGGGTCGGCCCGAGGGCGCCTCGGTTGGCGAGCCTGCTGTCGACAGCAGTTGCCAGAGTGACGAGCCCTATGACCGTTCCGAGTACCCACAGCCAGCCGAGGAAGCGGCCGAGCGGATCGTGCGCGGCGTGGTGGCGGGTGGCGTGGCGGGCGCTCATAAGGCGCCGCCGCGGGCCTTGTCGCGGTGCTCGATGATCCGCCCAACTTGGTAGTAGAGGAGCTCAAGTTGGTCCGGGTCGAGGACGAGCAGTGACTCGACGTTGCCTCCGTCCTCGAAGTAGACGAGAACGGGTAGCGCGCCCTGCTGCGCGCGGTGGTCGTACGAGACGTCGCGCCTCGCCGAAGCGACGTAGGTGACCTGAGCCGGAACGGGGCGCAGGGTGGTGCCGTCGGCCGGGGCCGTCCACTCTTCACCGCCGCCGGGCGGGCGTAGGTGGTACGTCGCCGCGTCCGCGCCCGGCAGGGCGATCACGACGCCGATCTCGCCGCCGTGGGCAGTGTCACGGGCGAGGTCGCCGAGCCGGGGGAAGAAAGGGGCCGCAGTGCCTAACTCGGCGCCCTGGGAAGGGAGATGAGGGGCTGCTCGTCCTGTCATGCTCCGAAGCTAGGAGCGTGCCAGGGGGCGAATATGAATCGGAGGAATACTGCCCTCATCCGTCCAGGTGAAAGCGATCTGACATGCGGCGCAGCTTCTCGCGGGTGGCGATCCGCTCGGCGTAGACGATGGCGCGCAGGGTCGAGCGGGCCACCGGGTGGTTGCGTACGAGCTGCGGGGCGATCTGCTCGGCGGTCTCCAGTTCGCCGAGGGCGCGGTCGCGGCTGCCGTCCCAGAGCCAGGCACGGGCAAGGTCCATGTGGTGGTGCCCCTGGCGGGAGTTGGGCAGTGCAGCGACCACCTCGGGGCCGGTCCGGCGGTTTATGGCCAGAGCCTTGGTCTGGTCGCCCATCTCAAGCGCCACGCTGATGGCGTGGATCTGCACGTTGCCGGGCGAGAACGTCACGGAGTGCCGGTCGTACACCGGCGGCCCCTGGTAGCCGCTCAGGCGGTCGGCGGCTGCCTTGGCGTGGCCGATGCGCTCCTCGGTCTCGGCGGCGCGCCCGCTGCGCGCGGCGGACACAGCGGCGCGCAGTTGCAGCGTCCCCCACATGCGGACGGCGAGCGGCTCGCCCCGCTCGTAGTCGCGTTGCACGCCAGCGAGGGCCTTGTCGGAGAGCGTGAGGGAGTCGTCCCAGTCGGCGGTTGCCCACATGTCCCAGACCCGCATCCAGTCGGCGAGGGCGGGCATGACGGGATCACCGGACAGGCGGGCGGACCACGCGGCGCGCTCGGCTGCCATGGCGATGAGCTCCGGATGCCCGAGCGCGTGCGCGGCGGTGTGGGCGAACTTGCAGGCAACCGCGTAGATCGCATACGCCTCTTCACGCTCGTGCCCGGCGGAGACCTCGGCCAGGGCGCGGGCCTCGCGCAGCAGGTCGGGCAGGACTCGAAGGATGGCCACGTTGGCCGCCGCGTCCCGCAGCCGATGCAGGCGGGTCATCTCGCGCCACAGCTCACCGGAGGGGCGCGGAGCGCCGTCGTAGACCGGTGCCAAGTCGTACCGTCGCAGCTCGCGCATGATCGAGCTGGCGGACACCTGCCACTGATTCTCGGCCGGACTGCTGGAGTACGGACGGCCGATCAGGTCGTTGGGGTGAACGTGCAGCTCGGCGGCGATCAGGTTGAGCAGACCGACACGGTCAAGCTCGATGAGGCCCCGCTCCATCTTGGACACCCAGCCCTGCGTCTTGCCGAGCGCGGTAGCGAGGTCCGCCTGCGGCATCCCCAGCCGGAGCCTGGCACGACGGACGCGCCGGCCGATCTCCTCGGCTTCCTCCAACATCACAACCCCCAAGCAGTCGCGGGCCTGCTGTGCTCACGCGTTCGGCAGGGCATCGCGCCTCCGTCCGTTCAAGCTCACACACGAGCACGGTACCCACGCGGGTGGTTGGGTGTGGAGTGCTCACGGCTGTTCGCTACGTCGGTCAGGCAGTCGGCGCCCGCTGTGCGCCGAGCAGTCGAGGCGGCCCCTCTCTTCTTTCGGCGTCCGCCCCTGCTGCTTGCAGCACTGCGACCGCCGCGTCGGCCGTCTCGCGGGCCACATCGTCGAAGATCGTCACCGGCAAGTGGCGGGTGAGTTCCTTGCTGCGCCACAGGCTGAGTCCAGTCAGCCGGCGCAGCGCCTGCCAGACGTCGACCCTGCGCGCCCCCATGGCGGTGAGCACGACTGAGTTAGGGGGCTCGTCACAGATCAGCTCGAAGTACTGGGCTTCCATCGCTCCCCCTGTCGTGGTGACACCGCAGCACCTCACCAACCATGATCATCTTCGCTCGGGCCAGCAGCGGGCCAGCAATTGATCTTGGAACGCGAATCAGCCCCTGCCCGGCGCGCTAAGTCGCAGGTCAGGGGCTGATCGGGCGGTAGGCCATGTCGGACTCGAACCGACAACCAACGGATTAAAAGTCCGCTGCTCTGCCAATTGAGCTAATGGCCCTTGGCGAGTCACCCCCGAGCATAGCCGGACGGCGCCCGGCAGCCGATCGGGTATCGGTTGACGGGCCCGTCGCGAGTCGAACGCCCGGCCGCGGAGCCCGTCTCGGGATCCCTCTCGGGTCGGACACAGCGGGGCGAATCGCCGGGAGCGGGCCGGCGCTCAGCGGTCGCCCCTCCTCATCCCCCCTCGTTTCCCCCCCCTCATTCCCGCAACTCGCCCGCATCCACGGGCCGCAGGAACCAGTGCCGGGCCGAAACCACCCACCACACCGTCGCGAAGCCCAGGACGGCCAGGACCGCGATCGGGGCGTAGTTGAAGGTTTCCCAGGTCACCGGGGAGACCTGCGGCAGCATGAACAGGACTGTGATCACCGCCACCCAGGCCACCGCCACGATCCCGATCGGGCGCGACCAGCGGCCCAGGTGCCAGGGACCCCGCGCGAAGGCGTCGCCGCGGAACAGGCGCAGCAGGGTCGGGATCACGTACGCGATGTACAGGCCGATCACCGCGATCGAGGTCACGGCCGCGTACGCCGTCACGTTGATGAGGTAGGGCAGGCCCAGGACGAGAGCCGCCCCGGCCGCCAGCCACACCGCCGCCACCGGCGTGCGGGTGCGCGGGCTCACCGTGTGCCACAGGCGTGAGAACGGCAGCGCGCCGTCGCGTGAAAAGGCGTAGATCATGCGGGAGTTGGCGGTCACCGAGGCCATTCCGCAGAAGAGCTGGGCGCCGATCACCACCAGCAGGAGCAGCTTGCCGCCCGTCTCGCCCAGGGAGTCCAGGAGGATCTGGGCGGGGGGCGCGCCCGTGTCCGAGTTCAGCTGGGTGTCGTACGAGCCGATCGCGTACGTGAAGCCGAGGAGGAGGACGAAGCCCGCTATCCAGGATGTCCAGATGGAGCGGACGATGCCGCGCGGGCCGGCCGTCGAGGCGTCGTGGGTCTCCTCCGTCATGTGCGCGGAGGCGTCGTACCCGGTGAAGGTGTACTGCGCCATCAACAGGCCGATCAGGACCACGTACACGCTGTTCGTGAAACCCGTCTCGTTCACGAATCGGGTGAAGACGAAGGACGTGGACTGGTGCTTGCCGGGGACGAGCGCCAGTGCGGCCACGATCGCGACGACCCCGAGCACGTGCCACCACACGCTCACACTGTTCAGGAGGGCGACGATCCGCACGCCGAACGTGTTCAGGAGGCCGTGCAGGAGCAGGATCGCCGCGAAGAGGAGGATCGTGCGGGCCGGGGTCACCTCGAAGCCGAACTGGAGGTTCAGGTACGCCCCGAGGAACGACGCCGCGCCGAAGTCGACGCCCGCCGTCACCGCGATCTGGCCGAGCACGTTGAACCAGCCCGTGAACCACGCCCACGCGGCGGCCTGGCGCGGCGGGGCCAGGCGGTGGGCCCAGAAGTAGAGGCCCGCCGAGGTGGGGTAGGCCGAGCAGATCTCGGCCATCGCGAGGCCGACGACCAGCGTCATCAGGCCGACCGCGACCCAGCCCCACGTGATGAGGGCGGGGCCGCCGGTCTTCATGCCGTACGCGTACATCGTCAGGCAGCCGGAGAGCACCGAGATGATCGTGAACGAGACGGCGTAGTTGGAGAAGGCCGACATGCGGCGGGCGAGGACCTGCTTGTAGCCCAGCTGTGCCAGGCGTTCCTCGTCCGACCCCGGCGCTCCCTCGGGCGCGCCCTCGCTGGTGGTGCCGACGTCACTTGTCATGCCCCCGGTGATGCCCGCACCGGGGGCCCGACATGCCATCAGCCGGCCATGGGATGGCCGGATTCGGCTTCCTGTGAGTTCGCGAGCGCTCCCACGGGGTCCCCGCGGCCTCAACCTGTCGGCTAATACAGCGACTTGTACATGTTCCAGCCGCCGCCGAGCGGCTTCCGCCCGCCGAACGCGCCGTTGCCCGCACCCGGGTACAGCCAGAGCATGCCGCCCGTCTCGCGAGCCAGCAGGTCGGGCTTCCCGTCGCCGTCGAGGTCGCCCGCGCCCACCAGGGCGTCGAAGCCGCCCCAGCCGGCGCCGAGCCGGATCCGGTCGGCGAAGCCGCCCTTGCCGTTGCCCGGGTACGTCCACAGGACACCGGAGGCATCCCGGGCCAGCAGGTCGCCCTTGCCGTCGCCGGTCAGATCGCCGGCGCCGACGACCAGGAGCCCGCCCCAGCCCCAGCCCGCCTTGACCGGGTCCTTGAAGCCGAGGGTGCCGTTGTCGGAGTAGACGTACAGGTCGCCGCCGGGCGTGCGGGCCACCAGGTCGGCGCGGCCGTCGCCGTCCACGTCACCGGGCGAGACGAGGGTGTCGTACGCGTTCCAGCCGCGCCCGAGGCTCTTGTACGTCGTCGACGGCGTCAGCGGGGCCCCGCAGGCCGGGGTGTACGCCCGCAGTTCGCCGCTCGCCAGCCGCACCAGGACGTCGTCGCACCGGTCGCCGTTCACGTCCCGGTACGGGATCGCGGCGGTCAGCGCGTTGTCCCCGGTCCAGCCCTCGCCGGTGGCCTGTGCCTCGCCTGCGACGCCGGGTCCGGTCCGCAGGTCGAAGCGGCCCGAGGGGGTCAGCGCGAGAAGATCGGCGCGCCCGTCGGGCCCCCCGTAGCCGACGAAGTCCCGCGCGACCGGGGCGCCGCCGGTCAGGCCGACCGTCCCGGTCCGGGTGAGAGCAGCGCCCTGTCCGTCGGCCGGGGTCACGGTGAGGGTCCAGGCGTAGGCCCCGTTGGGGGCGTACTGCCCGTCGTCCGCCCTGCCGTCCCAAGAGGGCCGCACGAGCCCGCGCGCCTCACCGCCGCCGAGGGTACGGACGGTGGCGCCCGCACTGTTCTTGAGGGTGAGCTGCCAGGAGGCGGCGGGCTTGTTGAGCCACCAACGGGGCGTCCAGGAACCGGAGTTGGCGTTCGTGCGGGCGGGCGTGTCCGTGTCGAGCACGCTCAGCGCGGAGGTGGCGATGCCGGTGGGCGCGATGTGGACGGCGTCGTCGGCGTCCGTGTAGGCGACCGGGCCGCCGAAGCGGTCCACGGCCCAGCCCTTGCCCGGCTCGCCCCGCTTGGGAGTACCCAGCGTGCGCGTGCCCGACGCCCCGCGCACATCGGTGACGCTGAGTACGCCGCCCTGCTGCCACGCCACGTACCCGTCCCCGAGCCGGGCGCTCTGGTGCGCGGGCAGCGCGACGTTCCGTCGTGTGACGGTGTCGTACACCCCGGAGGCCGAACTCCCGCACTCCCAAAGGAGGTTGGTGCCGTTGGCCTGGAGGGAGGTGAGGTCGCAGTCGCCCACCTTGGCTGTGGTGAGCGTCTTTCCGGTGCGGATGTCGACGGCTTCGGCGGAACCGGTGCCGGTCTCCAGCCAGAGGGTGGAGCCGTTCAGGGCGTACGACGGGTGGCGGGCCTCGCTGTCGGGGGCGCCGGTGTAGACCGGCTGCCAGGTGTCGAGGTCGACGACCTGGATCCGCGGGTTCAGCCCGTCCAGCCGGGCCACCCCGTACCTGCCGGACGCCTGGAAGGGGGAGTCGGGCTGCGCGCTCGTGGTCACCGGGCTGCCGGTCGTCCCGGGGAACGACGCCCCTTCCGGCAGCACGCCGAGGCCCGTGCCGTTCATCCGCTGGAAGGCGAGCCCGCCGTCGCCCGTCGACTGGACGTCCGCGCACCACAGCGTGGCGCAGCTCCGGAACAGGCTGGTGTCGGCGCCCCGGTCCACCCGCTCGCCGGCCTTCGGCGGGCCGCTGACCGAGAGGTCGATGCCACGCAGCCGGGTCCTGTCGAAGGGCTCCTCCTCCACCGTGCTGAGCCTGCCCTGCGCCAGCGAGATCCCGGTGACGGCCGTACGGATCCGCGGAGCCGCACCTGTCTTCGTCACGGTGAGCGCACCGTCGGCGCCCTGGCGGACCGAGACCACTTCGGGGCCCCCGTTCTCGCCGGTGTGCGCGATCAGCATGCTCCCGTCGGGAGTGAACGCCGGGTCCCAGGAGGCCTTGTCGAGGACGAGTTGCTCGGCGCCGCCGGTCAGCGGCACCGCGAAGATGCCGATGCTGCCCGCGACGTACCTGGCCAGCAACAACCTGTCCCCCACCACGCCGATCAGCCGCGCACCCGCGCGGTCGGCGACGGTCACCTCGTGAACCGGTGCGGACAGGTCGGCGGCACTCCACACCCGTACCCGATCGGTCACGCCCCACCATGCGGCGAACCGGTCCCCGTTCATCAGGGTGTTGCTGATGAACGACACGGCGGTCGTCCGGGCCCGGCCCGATCCGTCGACCCAGAGCATGGTTCGCTTCTCGCCGCCCGGCGCCGTGGGGTCCGGCGCCGACGAGTAGACGAGCGCGCCGTCCTTGTTCTGCGCGAGCGCCGTCTTCAGGCTGTTGGTACCGGCGGGGACGCCGGTCACGGCGCGGTCCACGACCTGATCGCCGTCCCACGTCAGCAGGTGCAGGCCGACATTCCCCGTGGTGGTGAGGACGGCGTTGCCGAAGGCGGCGGCGAATCGCTGCCCGGCACCGAGCGTGGCGGTCCGCTCCGAGCCGTCCTTCATGTCGCGCTGGACGATCTTCTGGGTCCCCGTCGACCAGAAGACGACGTGGTCGTCACCGCTCGGCGCCGCCACCCGCAGCCCGTCCGGCACGGGCACCGGCCTGCTGGAACCATCGGCGTACGAGGTCCAGTTGTAGCCGTCCCCCTCCTGCCCCCACAGGTAGCCCGTCGCACCGCCGCCGATCAGGAGACCCGCGTTGGGGTCGGCCTGCCACGCGGCCGGGACGACCAACTCCCCCGGAACCCCGTCCGCGTACGCCACCGCCGCCGTCAGCGGTATGAACCCCGTCGCGATCCCGACGGCCGCGGCCACCGCGACCGCACCCCGTACCCGCACATGCCGTCTCAATTCCGGTTCCTCCCCAGCGGCCCCGCGGGGCCCCACCCTCGTCGGCGCACGGGGAAACGCGGCACGCCGACGCGTGCCGCGTTCAGTGTGAAGCGGAAGCCCCCCGGCCCTGCCCCCCATGCGAAGTTCGCGCCGACTGTAACAGCAGCCTCACAGGAACCGGCAGCCTGTTTCGAACACGTTCAGCCGCCCCTGATCCGCCGGAGGCAGGCCGTACGCAAACAGGGCCCGCACAACACCGGCAGGGTGTCGTACGGGCCCTGAAGAGCCGTCAGGCAGCGGGATCAGCCGTTGCGCTTCCAGCGGGGCTTGTCGTCGCGGCGGCCGCCGAAGGAACCGGTGTTGGAGCCGGACCCGGAACCGCGGTGGTCGTCGCGGCGGCCGGACGGGCGGTCGTGGCCGCCGGAGCGGAAGCCGCCGGAGGGACGGTCGTCACGACGGTCGCGGTTGAACGGACGGTCGCTGCCGCCGCGGTTGAAGCCGCCACGGTCGCCACCACGGTCATCGCGGTTGAAGCCACCCGACGGACGGTCGTCACGACGGAAGCCGCCGGAGGGGCGGTCATCGCGACGGAAGCCGCCACGGTCCCCACCACGGTCGTCACGGTTGAAGCCACCCGAGGGGCGGTCGTCACGACGGAAGCCGCCGGAGGGGCGGTCGTCACGGCGGAAGCCGCCACGGTCCCCACCACGGTCATCGCGGTTGAAGCCACCCGACGGACGGTCGTCACGACGGAAACCACCGGACGGACGGTCATCGCGACGCTGGAAGCCACCCGACGGACGGTCGTCACGGCGGAAACCACCGGAGGGGCGGTCGTCACGGCGGAAGCCGCCACGGTCCCCACCACGGTCGCCGCCACGGTTGTCACGGCGGTCGAAGTTGCCCCGGTCGTCACGGCGCTGGAAGCCACCGCGGTCCTCGCGGGACTCCTGCTGGACCGGCACGGCAGCGGCGGCGGCAGCAGCCGCGACCTCGGCCTCGGCTTCGGCGGCGACCTCGGCGACCGCGGCCTCCGGGTCCTCGCCGCGCTCGCGGGCGGCACGGGCCACCAGGCGGTCGGCCTCCTCGCGGAGCTCGCCGGCCCGGCGCGTCAGGCGCTCCAGCTGCTTGGTGAGGTCGGCGACCTCACGCTCGGCCTGCTTGGCGGCGTTGTTCGCCGAGTCGGCCTGGACCTCGGTCAGCGAACGGGCGCCTGTGATCTCGGCGACCTCCGGGTCGAACGCGCCGGCGCTCTGGATGATGTGGCGCGAGGCGTCGACGCCCGCGTCCTCCATCAGCCGGAAGATCTGGCGGCGCTGGTGCGGCAGCGAAAGCGACACGACGACACCGGACTTGCCGGCACGGGCGGTACGGCCCGAGCGGTGCAGGTAGTCCTTGTGGTCACCGGCCGGGTCCACGTTGAGGACCAGGTCGATGCCGTCGACGTGGATACCGCGGGCGGCGACGTCGGTCGCGACGAGCGCGTTGACGTAGCCCTTCTTGAAGTCCTCAAGAACGCGGGTACGGGCGCCCTGGGTCATGCCGCCGTGCAGCGCGTCGGCCTTCACGCCCGACTCGCAGAGCTGCTCGGCGATGCGGTCCGCGCCCAGCTGGGTGCGGACGAAGATGATCGTGCGGCCCTTGCGGGCGGCGATGGCGGCCGTGACCGGCGCCTTGTCCTTCGGCTTCACGACCAGGACGTGGTGGGTCATCGTCGAGACGTTGCCCTGCGCGCTGTCGACCTCGTGCGTGACGGGGTTCGTCAGGTAGCGCTTGACCAGCGTGCTGATCTCGTTCTCCATGGTGGCGGAGAAGAGCATGCGCTGGCCGCCGCCGGGGATCTGGTCGAGCAGCTCGGTGACCTCGGGCAGGAAGCCCAGGTCGGACATCTGGTCGGCCTCGTCGAGGACGGCGACCTGGACGTTAGCGAGCGAGCAGGCGCCGCGGTTGATGAGGTCGCGCAGACGGCCCGGGGTGGCGACGAGGACGTCGACGCCGCGCTCCAGGGCGTAGATCTGGTTGCTCATCGACGTACCGCCGCAGACGACCTTCATCTTCAGGCCGAGCACGTCGCCGTACGGCTGGAGCGCGTCCGCGACCTGCATCGCGAGCTCACGCGTCGGCGTGAGGATGATCGCGCGGGGCTTCTTCTTCTCGGTGTGCCCGCCGGCCAGCGCGGCCAGGGTGGGCAGACCGAAGGAGAGGGTCTTGCCGGAGCCGGTACGGCCACGGCCGAGGATGTCCTTGCCGGCCAGGGCGTCCGGGATGGTCGCGGCCTGGATCGGGAAGGGGGTGGTCACCCCGTTCTGGGCGAGCTTGCGCACCACGCCCTCGGGCAGACCGAGGTCCGCGAAGGTGACGGTGGGCTCGGTGTTCTCGTCCGCCTCGGACTCGACGATCTCGACGACATCGATGACCTCGGAGGCCGCTACGGCCTCGACGACGTCGTTCTCGCGGGTCGCGATGGTGTCGTTGTTCTCGTTCTCGGGCAGGACGGAGTGATCAGTGCTGGAAATGGACATGCGAAATGCGAAACCTTCCGGAGTCTCGGCACGCGCCCGTCAACTCCGTGAATTCGCAATTCGACCGCCTCAATGCGGTCAGCCACGGCTAGGGAGAGTACGCGCCACACGGCGCTCTTCTGTGTCGGCGCCGGGCAATGGGATCAAACGATCTACTACCATACGCACCCTCACCCCCCTAAGGCAAACCGAGTCCCCCTAAACCGGTCCCACCTGCGGTGATGCGGTCGGCTCCTGATCGATCGGAGCCTGATTGGCGCGCAGCGCGCTGTTGTGCGTGTCGGCCCCCGGAGTCGTCGACGGCGAGGCCGGCGGGCTCGGAGGCGCCGGGCTCGGCGACGGCGAGGCGGGCGGGGTCGGCGGCACCGGGTGACTCGTCGGCGACGGGGTCGGCCGCGAGGGGCCGCCGCCGCCCTGCGGAGGCCTGGCCGGGCCGGGACCACCGCCCGGCTTCGGGGCACCCGACGAGGGCGCGGCCGCGCTCGGCGCCCCGGGCGACCCGCTGGCGCTCGGCGACCCGGAAGGACCGCCCGGCACCTTCTGGTCGTGCTTGCCGCTGTGGCCCCTGCCGGCGCCCTGTCCGCCCTTGCCCTCCTCGGCCCTGGCCGCGTCCCCGTGCCGCCCGGCGGACGCCGAGGGCTTCGGCCCGCCCCCGTTGTCGCTCACGCTCATGCAGCCCGCCGACGCCGTGAGCACCAGGACGGTCACGGCCAGCTCGGCCAGGCGGACAGGGGTGGTCAACTGGCGCACGGGGGGCACCTCCGGAACACGGGAGCGATGGGGACACAGGTTCCAACTCCCCGCCCCCCGCCGGGGACACGCCCGGGCCGCACGCGGCTTGCGCCCGACATCCGTCCGAGCGGAATCAGGGGGCCGGGCGGGCGCACCCGGGCCCACGAACCCACCGGAGCCTCGGCGACTCACCCGTACCCGAGCGCGTGGAGCCGTTCGTCGTCGATGCCGAAGTGGTGGGCGATCTCGTGAACCACCGTCACTTCCGTCTCGGCGACGACCTCCTCGCGCGTCGCGCACATCCGCAGCGTGGGGCCCCGGTAGATGGTGATCCGGTCCGGGAGAACCCCGGCGTACCACTCGCCGCGGTCGGTGAGCGGGGTTCCCTCGTAGAGGCCGAGCAGGTCGGGGTCGTCCGTGGCCGGCTCGTCCTCGACGAACACCGCGACGTTGTCCATCAGCCGCGTCAGCTCCGGGGGGATCCGGTCCAGCGCCTCGCCGACCAGTTCCTCGAACTCCTCGCGCGTCATCTCCAGCACCCGGCCATTGTCGGTCACGCATCGGCATACCGACCCGCCCGCGGGGGCATATGGCCCCAATGCGAGCCATGTCCGCGAGCCGTCAGGCCCTGGCACGGGCGGCGGGCCTGTGCTGCGTCGTCCTGATCGGCGCCTGGCTCGGGCTCCTGGTCGTCGGCAACGTACGCACCCCCGTGGGCCCCATGGACACCACCATGACCCTGCGGCCCTCCCTGACCGGCGGCACCAAGATCAACGTGTCGCCGCTCGGCGCCCTCGAACTGCGCTCCCACCTCGCACCGCTCCGCCTGGACGTCGACGTCGACCGGCTCGACCCCGAACGCGCCCAGTCCCTGGTCAGCCACCCCGAGCGGATCTCCGGGCTCCAGCAGGAGATCGCCCGCGACGTCGGCCACGGCACCCGGGACGTGGCGTGGCGCTCCTGCGTCGCGGTCGTCTCCGGCGCGACCGCGCTCGGCCTCGCCGTCTACCGCCGCCCGCGCCGCGCCCTGCTCGCCGGCGGCCTCTCCCTCGCCCTGCTCGCCGCCTGCGGCCTCTCCGCGTACGCCACCTGGAACCCGGAATCCGTCATGGAGCCGAAGTACTCGGGGCTGCTCACCTCGGCCCCGCAGGTCGTCGGCAACGCGCGCTCGATCATGACCGAATTCGGCGTCTACCAGCAGGAGTTGGCGAAGCTCGTCACCAACGTCACCAAGCTGTACGACGCCGCCTCCACCCTCCCCGCCTACCAGCCGGACCCGGCCACCCTGCGCGTCCTGCACGTCTCCGACATCCACCTCAACCCGGCCGCGTGGCACATCATCGCCTCGCTCGTCGCCCAGTACCGGATCGACGTGATCATCGACTCCGGCGACACCATGGACCACGGCAGCACCGCCGAGAACCGCTTCCTGGACGCGATCCCCGACCTCGGCGCCCCGTACGTCTGGGTGCGCGGCAACCACGACTCCTCGGCGACCCAGCGCTATGTCGCCGGCCTGAAGAACGCGCACGTCCTGGACGACGGGCAGGCCGTCACGATCGGGGGCGTACGCATCGCGGGGATCGGCGACCCCCAGTTCACCCCGGACCGCTCGACGGCGGACACCGACCCCGACGGTGCCGAACGCGCGGCCGGGGGCCGGCTCGCCGCCGCCCTGCGCGCCCAGAGCCGCGCGGGCACCCCCGCCGACATCGCCGTCACCCACGAGCCGGCCGCCGCGCGCGAGACCGACGGCACGGTCCCGCTGGTCCTCGCCGGACACCTCCACCGCCGCGAGACGGAGGTCATGAAGCTGGGCACGCGCCTGAAGGTGGAGGGCTCGACGGGCGGCGGCGGCCTGCGCGCCCTGCAGAACAAGGAGCCGGAACAGGTCCGCGCCTCGGTCCTCTACCTCGACAGCGGCACCCACCGGCTCCAGGCCTGGGACGAGCTGACCCTGGGCGGCCTGGGCCTGATCACGGCCGAGGTCAGCCGCCATCTGCCCCCGCCCCGATGACCTCCCCGGAAACCGTTTTGGCGATACCTCCCCGCATCCCATATGCTTCTCACGTCCCCGACGCACTGCGAAGTGCCCAGGCGGGCCAATTAGCCCTCATCGTCTAGTGGCCCAGGACGCCGCCCTTTCAAGGCGGTAGCACGGGTTCGAATCCCGTTGGGGGCACGCACAATCCTGTGCGAGACTTGGTCTCGCGCAAGCTTGGTCCTGTGGAGCAGTTTGGAGTGCTCGCCACCCTGTCAAGGTGGAGGCCGCGGGTTCAAATCCCGTCAGGACCGCTGCGGTTCACTTCGGTGAACCGCGTGGCTGGGTAGCTCAGTTGGTACGAGCGATCGCCTGAAAAGCGATAGGTCGCCGGTTCGACCCCGGCCCCAGCCACCATCCGAAAGCCCCGGCCAACTTGGCCGGGGCTTTCGCCGTGTCCGGGGGCCGCCCCCAACCCCTCTCCTTCGGCCTCGCACCGTGCGTGGTTCTCGCGCCCGCGCGGCGGAGCCGCAAAATGTCACAGCCCCGCGCCCCTAGCAGCGTTGGTCCTGGTCGGCGCTGGCATCTTCAGCCCGTCATGGGGGTCCCCCCTGGCCCTTAAGGCCTTGGGGGAGATTGAGGACGAGCGCCCTTAAGGCGCGAACGGGGTCTGGGGCGCAGCCCCAGGAAAACCGGCCTCCCCCACTCCCAACCCCCGGAGGCCACGCGGCGGAGCCGCAGAGTGTCACAGCGGGGTGGGGCCTCCCGGGGTCTGGGGCGGAGCCCCAGGGAGTTGGGGGCCCGCCCGTACCGCGGCGTCAGCTCTCTCCCGGCTCCCGGGTTCGCGCCCGCCAGCCCCGTACGCCCAGCACGACCGCCACCAGCGCGGCCACCCCGGTCAGCAACGCCCAGTCCGGAACCGCGTCCGCGATCCCCTTCGTCCACTCCTCCACCGCGTACGAGTCGTCCACGTCGAGCAGTCCGGGCAGGGCCGTCGCCCCGTCATAGGCGAGGAACAGGGCGCCCAGGGCGATGAAGAAGAGGCCCGACAGCAAGGACGTCGTGTGGAGTTCGAAGCGGCCCACCTTCAGCACCCTGCCGCGCAGCCACCTGCGGCCGCCCAGTTCGAAGCGTTCCCAGAGCAGGGCCAGGAGGAACAGCGGGACCGCCATGCCCAGGGCGTACACCGCGAGGAGGAGGCCGCCGTAGACCGGGCTGCCGCTCACCGCCGCCACCGTGAGGACACTGCCCAGGATCGGGCCCGCGCAGAACCCGGCGAGGCCGTAGACCGCGCCCAGCGCGTACACGGACAGCGCGGTCGTGGGGCGGATCCTGCCCGACAGCTCCGTCATGCGGCGGCTCGCGAAGCCCATGCCGACGATCTGGGCGACGCCGAGCGCGATGATCAGCCAGCCGCCGAAGAGGACGAGCTGGTCCCGGTGGCCGTAGAAGATCCGGCCCGCGTACGAGCCCGCCGCGCCCAGCGGGACGAGGGTGGTGGCCAGACCCGCGTAGAAGATGCCGGTGCGGGCGAGGAGCTTGGTGCGGCTGGAGATCGAGTACGCGAAGAACGCGGGCAGGAGCAGCGCGCTGCACGGGCTGAGGAGGGCGAGCAGGCCGCCCAGGAACGCGGCGAGGTAACCGATGTCCGGGGTCACTTCTTCGCCTTCGCCGCCGCCTCGATGGCCCCCGCGAACGCGTCCATCGGCTGGGCGCCCGCGATGGGGGTGCCGTTGATGAGGAAGGAGGGGGTGGAGCTTGCGCCGAGGCCGTACGCCTCGTCCTGGTCCTTCTTCACGGCCGCCTTCGCCGCGTCGCTGTCGAGGTCCGTCGCGAAGCGGGCCGCGTCCGGCACGCCGGCCTCCTTGGCCAGCTCCTTCACGCGGTCCGCGCCGAACCCCTTCTCCTTGGAGCCCGC
The DNA here is from genome assembly GCF_053597395.1 of Streptomyces sp. NPDC001415. NCBI lineage: Bacteria > Bacillati > Actinomycetota > Actinomycetes > Kitasatosporales > Streptomycetaceae > Streptomyces > Streptomyces sp. NPDC001415. The sequence goes on along the minus strand of NZ_JBSFIE010000019.1, from coordinate 89,981 downwards.
CGCGTACGCCGCCGCGTGGAACTGCCAGAACCTCCCCTGCTGCCCAGCCGCCCAGGCCCCGCGCGCGGCGGTCTCGGACTCGGCGCCGAAGATCGGGAAGTTGCGCCACTCGATGCGCAGGGTGCCGTTGTCGACGTACTTCTTCACGAGCTCGGGCTCGGTGTCGCGGGCGAACTTGCCGCAGTACGAGCACTTGAAGTCGGCGTACTCGATCATCACGACGGGTGCGTCGGCGCGGCCCTGGGCCAGCGGGTCCTTGGCGTCGCGGCGGGCCAGCTTCTCCAGCTCGGGGTGGGCGCCCGCGGCCGGGTCGGCGGTGGACGCGGAGTCGTTGACGGTGGGCTTCGCGTCCGGGGAGGTCGCCTGGTAGGAGGCGATCCCGAGGACCGCGGCGGCGGCCACCGCGGCGACCCCGATCAGGATCGGCTTCCGGGACTTGGCGGCGGGCTTCGAAGTCGTCCGGCCGGCCTTCGTGGACCTGGCAGCACCCTTGCTGGACTGCGTGGACTTGGCGGGCTTCGTGTTCTTGGGCATGCGGAACTCCGGTGCGTACGGCACATCGCGTACGAGCGATCGCGTACAAGCAATCGCGTACGAGAAGGGAAGAGAAAGGGAAAGGGACGGCGGTCGCTGGCGAGGACCGGCGTCTAGACCCTGAGCACCGAGAGTTCGACGGGGGTGGGCGCGCTGAGCGTGGGACCGCGGGCCGGCGGGTTGCGGTGGGCCGCGTACCGGCCGCACAGCTCGGCGGAGGCCACGCGGTCCTCCAGGACCGGTGCCTGGTCGTGGGCGGCGCGGGCCCGGACGGGAGCTGCCGGGTCGGAATCCTGGTGGTGCCCACCCTGCTTGCAGCCGGGCGCGGCCGAGCGGTCCGTGAAGGCGGGCGCCGATGCCTTTTTCACCAGTACGCCGGCGGGCGCGGCCGAAGCCGTCGGGGCCGGCCCGCACAGCGCCACCGCGAGCACCCCGAGCACCATGAGCAGCACCGCGGTGAGGCGGCGGCGTGGGGCACGGGAGCGGGGCATGCCCGAAATGGTACGGGTGGGGTGCGGAGTGCGTCTAAATGCGTTCGCCACTCGTCCTCGGCGGGTGAGATCCTGAATCAGGTATGTCTACTTCCTTCGCCGATCTCCAGACGCTGCTCGACGGGGCCTCGCTGCGCGACGCCCACCGCCTTGGCCGCCGTCTCGAAGGCGCCCGCCGCATCCGTAAGCCCGAGGCCCGGCAGGCCGTGCTCGCCGAGATCGCCGCCGAGGCCCAGAAGTCCGCCGAGCGCATCGCCCGGCGGTCCGCCCGCATGCCCGAGGTCACGTACCCCGAGCAGCTCCCGGTCAGCCAGAAGAAGGACGAGATCCTGGAGGCGATACGCGACCACCAGGTCGTGATCGTCGCGGGTGAGACCGGCTCGGGCAAGACCACGCAGATCCCGAAGATCTGCATGGAGCTGGGCCGCGGCCTGCGCGGCATGATCGGGCACACCCAGCCCCGCCGGATCGCGGCCCGCACGGTCGCGGACCGGATCGCGGAGGAGCTCAAGGTCCCGCTGGGCGAGGCGGTCGGCTGGAAGGTCAGGTTCACCGACCAGGTCGACCAGGACGCCACGTTCGTGAAGCTGATGACCGACGGCATCCTGCTCGCCGAGATCCAGACGGACCGCGAGCTGCGCGGATACGACACGATCATCATCGACGAGGCCCACGAGCGGTCCCTCAACATCGACTTCCTGCTCGGCTATCTGGCCCAGCTGCTGCCGAAGCGCCCCGACCTGAAGGTCGTCATCACCTCGGCGACCATCGACCCGCAGCGGTTCTCGCGGCACTTCGGGGACGCCCCGATCGTCGAGGTCAGCGGCCGTACGTATCCGGTCGAGGTCCGCTACCGCCCCCTCCTCGAAGAGGACTCGGAGGATTCGGACCGCGACCAGATCACCGCGATCTGCGACGCCGTGGACGAGCTCCAGTCCGAGGGCCCCGGCGACATCCTGGTCTTCCTCTCCGGCGAGCGCGAGATCCGCGACACGGCGGACGCGCTGATCAAGAAGAACCTCCGCTCGACGGAGGTGCTCCCCCTCTACGCGCGCCTGTCGCACGCCGAGCAGCACCGCGTCTTCCAGCAGCACAGCGGCCGCCGGATCGTGCTCGCGACCAACGTCGCCGAGACGTCCCTGACCGTCCCGGGCATCAAGTACGTCATCGACCCGGGCACGGCCCGCATCTCGCGCTACAGCCATCGCACCAAGGTGCAGCGCCTGCCGATCGAGCCGGTCTCCCAGGCCAGCGCCAACCAGCGCAAGGGCCGCTGCGGCCGTACGAGCGACGGCATCTGCATCCGGCTGTACAGCGAGGACGACTTCGTCACCCGGCCCGAGTTCACCGACGCGGAGATCCTCCGTACGAACCTGGCGTCCGTCATTCTCCAGATGACCGCGGCCGGCCTCGGCGACATCGAGAAGTTCCCGTTCATCGACCCGCCGGACCACCGCAACATCCGCGACGGCGTCCAACTCCTGCAAGAACTGGGCGCGTTGGACCCTTCCGAGAAGGATCCGAAGAAGCGGCTCACCCCGCAGGGCCGCAAGCTGAGCCAGCTCCCCGTGGACCCGCGCCTGGCCCGCATGGTCCTGGAGGCCGACCGCAACGGCTGCGTACGCGAGGTCATGGTCATCGCGGCCGCGCTCTCCATCCAGGACCCGCGCGAGCGCCCGAGCGAGAAGCAGGCGCAGGCCGACCAGCAGCACGCCCGCTTCAAGGACGAGACGTCCGACTTCCTCGCCTTCCTCAACCTGTGGCGGTACGTACGCGAGCAGCAGAAGGAGCGCGGCTCCAGCTCCTTCCGCCGGATGTGCAAGCAGGAGTACCTGAACTTCCTGCGCATCCGTGAGTGGCAGGACATCTACTCGCAGCTGCGTACGGTCGCGAAGTCCATGGGCATCCATCTCAACGAGGAGGACGCGCCCGAGCAGTCCGTACACACGTCACTGCTCGCCGGGCTCCTGTCCCACATCGGGCTCAAGGACACCGACAAGAACGAGTATCTGGGCGCCCGCAGCGCCAAGTTCGCGATCTTCCCGGGCTCGGCGCTGTTCAAGAAGCAGCCCAAGCTCGTGATGTCGGCGGAACTGGTGGAGACGTCCCGCCTGTGGGCCCGGGTGAACGCGAAGGTCGAGCCCGAGTGGATCGAGCCGCTCGCCCAGCACCTGGTCAAGCGCACCTACAGCGAGCCGCACTGGGAGAAGGACCAGGCCGCGGTCATGGCGTACGAGAGGGTGACGCTGTACGGCGTGCCGATCGTGGCCAACCGCAAGGTCAACTACGGCCGCATCGACCCCGAGGCGTCCCGCGAGCTGTTCATCCGCAACGCGCTGGTCGAGGGCGACTGGCGTACGCACCACAAGTTCTTCTCGGACAACCGCAAACTCCTCACCGAGGTCGAGGAGTTGGAGCACCGCGCCCGCCGCCGCGACATCCTCGTCGACGACGAGACGCTGTACGACTTCTACGACCAGCGGGTGCCCGAACACGTCGTGTCCGGCGCGCACTTCGACTCCTGGTGGAAGCACAAGAAGCGCGAGGAGCCCGAACTCCTCGATTTCGAGCGCGAGATGCTCATCAACGAGAAGGCCGGAGCCGTCACCAAGGACGACTATCCGGACTCGTGGCGTCAGGGCCCGCTGAAGTTCCGCGTGACCTACCAGTTCGAGCCGGGCGCGGACGCGGACGGCGTGACCGTGCACGTGCCGCTCCAGGTCCTGAACCAGGTCACCGACGAGGGCTTCGACTGGCAGATTCCGGGTCTGCGCGAGGAGGTCGTGACGGAGCTGATCCGCTCCCTCCCCAAGCCGATCCGCCGCCATTACGTACCGGCGCCGAACTACGCCTCGAAGTTCCTGGAGCGTGCGGTGCCGCTGCAGGAGCCGCTGCCGGTGACTCTGGCCCGCGAGCTCCAGCGGATGGTGGGCGTCCCGGTCACGGCCGACGACTTCGACCTGACGCGCGTCCCGGACCACCTCAAGATCACGTTCCGGATCGTCGACGAGCGGCGCCGCAACCTCGCCGAGGACAAGGACCTGGAGGCGCTCAAGCTCCAACTGCGCCCGAAGGCCCGTCAGGCCCTCTCCAAGGCCGCCGCGGCGACCGCGGGCCCCTCGGGCGAGTCCATCGAGCGCTCGGGCCTCACGGACTGGACGATCGGCACCCTGACCAAGGTCTTCGAGACCCGCAGGGCCGGCCAGCCCGTGAAGGCGTACCCGGCGCTCGTGGACGCGGGCGAGAGCGTCTCCGTACGCCTCTTCGACACCGAGGCCGAGCAGCAGCAGGCGATGTGGCGCGGCACCCGGAAGCTGATCCTGCTGAACATCCCGGTGAACCCGGCCAAGTTCGCCTCGGACAAGCTGACCAACCAGCAGAAGCTCGCCCTGTCGCGCAATCCCCACGGCTCGATCCAGGCGCTCTTCGACGACTGCGCGACGGCGGCGGCGGACAAGCTGATCGCGGACCACGGGGGCCCGGCGTGGGACGAGGAATCGTTCCGCAAGCTGTACGACAAGGTCCGCGCGGACCTGGTGGACGCGACGGTGCGCACGGTCGGCCAGGTCCAGCAGATCCTGGCCGCCTGGCAGGCCTGCGAGCGCCGCCTGAAGGCCACGAACAGCCTGACCCTGGTCAACAACGTCACGGACGTACGGAACCAGCTGGCGGCCCTCGTGCCGCCCGGCTTCGTCACGAAGACCGGCCTCGGGCGCCTCGCCGACCTGATGCGCTACCTGGTCGCGGTGGACCGCCGGCTCCAGCAGATGCCGACGGCCGTCCAGCGCGACACCACGCGCATGGAGAAGGTCCACGAGATGCAGGACGAGTACGCGTGGCTGCTTGAGCAGCTGCCGCAGGGACGGCCGGTTCCGCGGCAGGTCCTGGACATCCGCTGGATGATCGAGGAACTCCGGGTGAGCTACTTCGCGCATGCCCTGGGCACGGCGTTCCCGGTCTCCGACAAGCGCATCGTGAAGGCGATCGACGCGGCTGCGCCGTAGCGCGGGTATCGCTGTGAGTGAGTTCGACCTGGCCCGCTGACCTGCTGTACAGTCTCACTCGCAGCCAAGCACCAACGGGCTGCGAAACAAGGTCCTGTGGAGCAGTTTGGAGTGCTCGCCACCCTGTCAAGGTGGAGGCCGCGGGTTCAAATCCCGTCAGGACCGCAGCAAATCGGAGCCCGCATCCCTCACCGGATGCGGGCTCCGGTGTTTGTGCCGGATGCAGCCCCCCGGAGGCTGCGCCCCGCGGCGGAGCCGCGAATGGACACAGCAAATCCCGTCAGGACCGCCGCCGTTCCCGAGCCCGCATCCTTCACCGGATGCGGGCTCCGGTGTTTGTGCCGGATGCAGCCCCCCGGAGGCTGCGCCCCGCGGCGGAGCCGCGAAACAGACGCAGCAAATCCCGTCAGGACCGCCGCCATTCCCGAGCCCGCATCCCTCACCGGATGCGGGCTTCGGTGTTTCCCAGCACACCGGATGCGGGCTTCGGTGTTTCCCAGCGCGGCACCCGCAGCGACACCAGGCCCGGATCCCCCAGGATCCGGGCCTTCTCGCCGTCTTGACGGGGGCACCTGCCGCCGGTACCCCTGCAAGGGAGGGGAACGGGGGCTCCCCCGGGAGGTGGTGCATGACGGCGTCGTCGAGGCACGAGACGCGGGCGCTGCTGCGTGCCCATCTGTCGGCCGCTCTGGGCTACCGCCACCTCACCCGCCACTGCGCGGTCTGCCATCGGCTCCTGAGGCTCGCCATGGAGGTCTCCGAGCCCACGCGCCCCGAGGACGAAAGTCCCTCCAACCGGTGACCTATGGCGGGTTGGTGGCCGCCCGCGCGGTGGCAGGCTCTGATTGGACGGCCCTTGACGGTGTGACGGGAGTCACGGAATGAGTTTCCGGAACGACTGACCTTACGCACCTCATACAACACCCCGATTTAATATGTGCAATTGCACCACCCTGGATGGTGGTGCCACGGAGCCGACGGAAGGCCCCCTTCCGGAGCGGCCGCACGAGGCCCCGGGGAGTTGCCGGAAGTGCCGGACAAGGCCGGACATAAAAAGATCGCGCTGGACCCGGCGGAGTCCAGCGCGATCAATGACGCAGCCCGTTGGGGCGGGCTGGGCGTCATATGGAGCTATAGGCGGGCTGGATCGGGGTGGGGGCCCCGGATGGCCCGGATTATTGGGGTGTTGTTCAGGCCTCGCTGCGCTGCTGCGGAATACCCGCCAGCAGTGCGCGGACCTCTGCCTCGCGGTACCGGCGATGCCCACCCAGCGTGCGGATGGACGTGAGCTTGCCGGCCTTGGCCCAGCGGGTCACCGTCTTCGGGTCCACGCGGAACATCGTGGCAACCTCAGCCGGGGTCAGCAGCGGCTCGGCATCAGGGGTGCGAGCGGTCATGAGCGGCCTCCTCGGGAGAACCGAACCTTCTCGGTTCTTTCCTCTAAATTCTGCACCTTGACCCGCGTTGCCCGAAATGGCGGACGCGAGCCGAGTCGGTTATAGGACGAACGGCTTGTCCTCGGCACTACAACTACACCATCCGTCCAGCCACGTCGGCCAAACCGATGGAATTGCCCTCCCAGGTGTTCATCAGCGACGGAAGCCGATGGACCATGCCATAGCGGACAGTCACGCCACAGTGACGATCAGTCACAGAGCGATCAGGAGTCGTCAGACCCCCCATAGCAAGCAATACCGAGCAATCCGCCCTTAGTTGGGCGGAAGGGATCCTCCCCGGACCCCTTGTCCTATTTTGGCACGAGGGTGGGGTCTGGGCGCAAGGGTGAGATAAGTGCGGTCCGTCACCCTTAGGGCAAAGGCCCGGATCAGGACCTACGTCCTGAGGCCAACTCCCGAAAGCCCCCCGAAGGCCCCACGAAGTCCTCGCGAAGGCTTCGGCGACGGCCGCCGAACGACCCCGAAGGCCCCTCAGAACCAGCCGACGGACCTCAGTTGGCCATCCGGCGCTCCTTGACGGCCCGCCAGCGCTCCGTGAAGCGGCCGTACGCCTCCTCCGCGCCGGCGTCGTCGCCGGCCCGCAGCGCGGCGATCCCCTCGGCCACGTCGGCCGCCGAGCGGTCCGCCTCCAGGCTGTCCTGTGAGAGCGCGTGCACCAGGCCGCCGTAGTCCAGCTCGACCAGCGAGCGCGGATGGAATTCCTCCAGCCAGCGCCCGACGTCCACCAGGCCCTCGGTCAGCGGCCCCTCGTCGATGTGGTCCCGCAGCGTCCGCAGTGCCCTGGCGAGGCGGCGGCGGGCCTGCACCATCGGGGTGCGGTAGCGCAGCACGGGCGCGGTCGCACCCTCACCGGGTGCATACTCGCGCTCTTCGTCCGAAAAGACCGTGAACCAGCTCACAGGGATGTGCCAAACACTGGTCAAGATCCACGGCCGGGCGTCCGGGTTCCGCTCCCGCCAGCGCTCGTAGTCCGCCTCGGCCTGCCGTCGCACCACCGGAGGCAGCAGCGCGTCCAGGACCGGCTCGGGGAACTGGCCCGCGAGGCCCTCCAGGGCCTGCCAGCCGCGCAGCCGGGTCCGCCAGGGGCACACGCACACCACCCCGTCGACCTCGGCCACGAACGCGTCCCCGCTCTCGTGCACCGGCACCGGGACGGGCGGGGTGGGCACCAAGTCGGCCAGCGCGCGCCGGAGTTCGTCCTGGGCCCCCGGGGTGCGCCCGCGCTCGGCGTAGCGCTGCCAGTGGCTCCGCTCGGGCTCGGGAAAGGCGGCAAGGGGCTCGTACACCCGCAGGTAGGACGCGTACGGAACGATCACCGAGGACACCACCGCCATGCCCCGCATCGTCCCACGGGCGCGCCCCCCTGTGCTCCTGACGGGGGTGATCCTCAGCACTGCGCCTGATCTACGCGCGCGTAGGACTTAACCTGCTCCCGAACCAGGCCTGCCCCACCCGCAGGCGGGCCGTCAACCGCCGCTTCGTACTTGGGAGTCACCACAGTGACCGATGTGACCGGAGCCGATGACGTACTGCACACCCTCTTCCGCTCCGACCAGGGCGGACACGAGCAGGTCGTGCTGTGCCAGGACCGAGCCACCGGGCTCAGGGCCGTCATCGCCATCCACTCCACCGCCCTGGGCCCGGCCCTGGGCGGTACGCGCTTCTACCCGTACGCGACCGAGGCGGAGGCCGTCGCCGACGCCCTCAACCTGTCGCGCGGAATGTCCTACAAGAACGCCATGGCCGGGCTGGACCACGGCGGCGGCAAGGCCGTGATCATCGGTGACCCCGAGACGATCAAGACTGAGGAACTCCTGCTCGCCTACGGCCGGTTCGTGGCCTCGCTCGGCGGCCGCTACGTGACGGCCTGCGACGTCGGCACCTACGTCGCCGACATGGACGTCGTGGCGCGCACCTGCCAGTGGACGACCGGCCGCTCCCCCGAGAACGGCGGCGCGGGCGACTCGTCCGTGCTGACCGCGTTCGGCGTGTTCCAGGGCATGCGGGCCTCGGCCCAGCACCTGTGGGGCGACCCGACGCTGCGCGACCGCAAGGTCGGCATCGCGGGCGTCGGCAAGGTCGGCCGCCACCTCGTCGAGCACCTGCTCGCGGACGGCGCCCAGGTCGTGATCACGGACGTACGCGAGGAGTCGGTACGCGCCATCACCGACCTGCACCCCCAGGTCACCGTCGCCGCGGACACCGAGGCGCTGATCCGTACCGAGGGGCTCGACATCTACGCCCCGTGCGCACTGGGCGGCGCCCTGAACGACGCGAGCGTGCCCGTGCTCACCGCGAAGGTGGTGTGCGGCGCGGCCAACAACCAGCTCGCGCACCCGGGTGTGGAGAAGGACCTCGCGGACCGCGCGATCCTGTACGCACCCGACTACGTCGTGAACGCGGGTGGCGTGATCCAGGTGGCCGACGAGCTCCACGGCTTCGACTTCGACCGCTGCAAGGCGAAGGCCTCGAAGATCTTCGACACCACGCTGGCCATATTCGCTCGTGCGAAGGAAGACGGCATTCCGCCGGCCGCCGCGGCCGACCGGATCGCCGAACAGCGCATGGCGGAGGCACGTCAACACTGAGCCCCTGAAGCGCCCGCCGACCGGGCTGAGAGACATGACTCACGCCGGTCGGCGGGTCGGGCGCCAAGAAGAGGTTAAAATCGCGGTTGACCAGCGAGGACAGGGCTCTTTGTTGGTTCTGCCAAGTGGCGCGTCATGCGGGCGGCGTACCGTATGGCCGCGGAAGCAGGTACCGTTGAAGCCCTACGGACGCGGTCTCTCCACGGAGAGTCCGTTCCGGATCATGAACGCGTGTCAAGACTCTGGGGCCGTCGAGCCCCGTCACCGAGGGGGTCGAGCCATGGGGCGCGGCCGGGCAAAGGCCAAGCAGACGAAGGTCGCCCGCCAGCTGAAGTACAGCAGCGGCGGGACTGACCTGTCGCGTCTGGCCAACGAGCTGGGCGCATCTACTCCGAACCCGACAGTGAGCCAACCGCCGAACGCGGAGCCACTGGAGGACGACGAGGACGACGACCCGTACGCCCGCTATGCGGATCTGTACGGGAATGACGACGACGAGGACGAAGAGTCCGGTCCGTCGTCGCAGCGCCGCGGCGCTTGACTTCGCTGATCCCGCTTTCGCAGCAACGCATCTCTTCGCTGCTCTGAGCACACCGACCCGGTCCGGGGCCTTCGCCCCAGACCGGGTTTCGTGCTGCCTGTAGCGGCTTACTTGGAATAGTCACCGGTCAGCTCGGCGCCGTCACGGTGGTCGCCGCGCTCCAGGATTTCGCCGGCGACCCAGGCGTCCACGCCTCGGTCCGCGAGGGTCCGGAGTGCGACGTCGACCGAGGCCTCGGGGACGATCGCCATCATGCCGACGCCCATGTTGAGCGTCTTCTCCAGTTCGAGCCGCTCCACGTTGCCGGCCCTGCCGACGAGGTCGAAGACCGCGCCCGGCGTCCAGGTCGAGCGGTCGACCGTGGCGTGCAGGTGGTCGGGGATGACCCGGGCCAGGTTGTTGGCGAGGCCGCCGCCGGTGATGTGGCTGAAACCGTGCACCTCGGTGGTGCGGGTCAGGGCCAGGCAGTCCAGCGAGTAGATCTTGGTGGGCTCCAGGAGCTCCTCGCCGAGCGTGCGGCCGAACTCCTCGACCTGCTGGTCCAAGGTCATCTTGGCCCGGTCGAACACCACATGCCGTACGAGTGAGTACCCGTTCGAGTGAAGACCGGAGGACGCCATGGCGATGACCGCGTCGCCCTCGCGGATCCGGTCGGCGCCCAGGAGCTGGTCGTGCTCGACGACGCCGGTGCCGGCGCCCGCCACGTCGAAGTCGTCGGGGCCGAGCAGGCCCGGGTGCTCGGCGGTCTCGCCGCCGACCAGCGCGCAGCCCGCCAGGACACAGCCTTCGGCGATGCCCTTCACGATGGCCGCGACGCGCTCGGGGTGGACCTTGCCGACGCAGATGTAGTCGGTCATGAACAGCGGCTCGGCGCCGCACACGACCAGGTCGTCGACGACCATGCCGACGAGGTCGTGGCCGATGGTGTCGTACACGCCCATCTTGCGGGCGAGGTCGACCTTCGTGCCGACGCCGTCGGTGGCGGAGGCGAGCAGCGGGCGCTCGTAGCGCTTGAGGGCCGAGGCGTCGAAGAGTCCGGCGAATCCGCCGAGGCCGCCGAGGACCTCGGGGCGCTTCGTCTTCTTCACCCACTCCTTCATCAGCTCGACGGCGCGGTCGCCCGCCTCGATGTCGACGCCCGCGGCTGCGTAGCTGGCACCAGTGCCCGGGTTCGGAGCACCCTGATTGGACTCTGCGGATGACATGGCTCAGAGAACTTTCGTGTCGTACTGCAGGGGTGTTACGGGCGGCGCAGCGCGTCGGCGGCGGCCGTCGCGGCGGGGCCGGAGGCAAGCTCGGACTCCAGGAGCTGCTTGCCGAGCAGCTCGGGGTCGGGGAGCTCCATCGGGTACACGCCGTCGAAGCAGGCGCGGCAGAGGTTGTCCTTGGGGATCGTCGTCGCTTCGATCATCGCGTCGGTCGAGATGTACGAGAGCGAGTCGGCGCCCAGGGACGTGCCGATCTCCTCGATGGTCATGCCGTTGGCGATCAGCTCCGCGCGGGTCGCGAAGTCGATGCCGAAGAAGCAGGGCCACTTCACCGGCGGCGACGAGATCCGGATGTGGACCTCGGCGGCGCCCGCCTCGCGGAGCATCTTCACCAGCGCGCGCTGGGTGTTGCCGCGGACGATCGAGTCGTCGACGACCACCAGGCGCTTGCCCCGGATGACTTCCTTCAGCGGGTTCAGCTTGAGCCGGATACCGAGCTGGCGGATGGTCTGCGAGGGCTGGATGAACGTACGGCCGACGTAGGCGTTCTTCACCAGGCCCGAGCCGTACGGGATGCCGCTGGCCTCCGCGTATCCGATCGCGGCGGGGGTGCCGGACTCCGGAGTCGCTATGACCAGGTCGGCCTCGACCGGGGCTTCCTTGGCGAGTTTCCGGCCCATCTCCACTCGGGAGAGGTAGACGTTCCGGCCGGCGATGTCGGTGTCCGGGCGCGCCAGGTACACGTACTCGAAGACACAGCCCTTGGGCTTCGCTTCTGCGAATCGTGAGGTGCGCAGGCCGTTCTCGTCGATGGCGACGAGCTCGCCCGGCTCGATCTCGCGGACGAAGCTGGCGCCGCAGATGTCGAGAGCGGCGCTCTCGGACGCGACGACCCAGCCGCGCTCCAGGCGGCCGAGCACCAGCGGGCGGATGCCCTGCGGGTCGCGGGCGCAGTACAGCGTCTGCTCGTCCATGAAGACCAGCGAGAAGGCGCCCTGGACCTGCGGGAGGACCTTGGCGGCCGCCTCCTCGACGGTCAGCGGCTTGCCGTCCTCGTCCGTCTGGCCCGCGAGCAGCGCGGTGACCAGGTCGGTGTCGTTGGTGGCGGCGAGCTGGGTGGCCCGGCCGTTCTCCTTGGGCAGCTCGGCGACCATCTCCGCGAGCTGCGCGGTGTTCACCAGGTTGCCGTTGTGGCCGAGCGCGATCGAGCCGTGGGCGGTCGCCCGGAAAGTCGGCTGAGCGTTCTCCCACACGGAGGCACCGGTGGTCGAGTAGCGGGCGTGACCGACCGCGATATGACCTTGGAGGGAACCGAGCGAGGTCTCGTCGAAGACCTGGGAGACAAGTCCCATGTCCTTGAAGACGAGGATCTGGGAGCCATTGCTGACCGCGATGCCCGCGGATTCCTGGCCCCGATGTTGGAGGGCGTAGAGCCCGAAGTAAGTGAGCTTCGCGACCTCTTCACCCGGAGCCCAGACACCGAAGACGCCGCAAGCGTCCTGGGGGCCCTTCTCACCGGGGAGCAGGTCGTGGTTGAGTCGTCCGTCACCACGTGGCACGCCACCGAGTGTAGGCGAGATCGACCACTGGTCCGAATTGGGGATAAGGACAGCCGGCCGCCTGCCCGCTTTTGTAGCTTTCGGGCCTCGCGGCCTCGCGGCGGGTTCCCCGTCGAGCCTTCGGTGCGTCCGCGCAGGTGGGCCCGGGTGCGCCTCGGCCGCTCGCGGTGTTTGCGCGTGCTTGCGATGGCGGATGTGCGAACGGGCCGAGTGTGACGGAGTTCGCTTCGCGCCCGGGGTCGGGGGCGGGGCCCGGTAGGGGCGCGTGTGCGCTGCGTGAGCGCGCCCTCAGCCCACGCCCTGTTCAGCCCACGCCCGCGGACAGGCCCTTACCGCCCGGTGTGGCGGTGAGGATCAGCCCGCGGTGGTCCAGGCGGTAGCCGACCTTGCCTTTGAGGACGTCGAGAACAGCCCGCTCAAGCCGCATTTCGGGGCCCGTGCACAACATTCGGGTCGAGCCGAGGGGGCCGAAGGTGATGGTGTGCGCGGATGCGGAAACCGTCGCCGCACCCCTGATGGTGTTGCACCCGGCCTTGCCCTGCACCCGCCCGTCCTCGCCGAAGATCAGATACGCCTTGCCCGCCGTGCCGTCCGGCACGCGCTGTGAGACACCCGTGTCGAGGAGCCCGTTCACGGTCCACCTGGTGGTGGTGAGCGGTACGTCCGGGGCGCGGCTCGCCGTGGCGACCGGCGCGATGGCGTGCACGTCGCCGCAGGCAGCGACGGCCAACAGCCCGGCGAGGACGGCCGTGGCGATGCTGAGCTTGCGGCGGGGCGTGCGGCTGGGCTTTCCCATGCCGATGGGACGGGCCGGGCGGGGGCCCGGTTCCGCGATCGGCAGGCGTACTCGTTCGCAGGCGTACTCGTTCGCAGACCTACGCCTTCGCAGACCTACGTACGGCTACGACATCACCGGAAGGACCGCCGCCAGGTCGGCCCGTTCCCCGCTCGCCGTGACCTTCGCCGAGTCCAGCGCCTCGGCCCATCCCGTACGGCCGGTGGCGAGCCGGATCCAGGTGAGCGGGTCGGTCTCGACGACGTTCGGCGGGGTGCCCCGGGTGTGCTTGGGGCCGGCCACGCACTGCACCACCGCGTACGGCGGGATCCGCACCTCGACCGAGCCGCCGGGTGCCTTCACGGCCAGTGCGTCGGCGAGCAGCCGGGTGCACGCGGCGAGCGCCTGCGGGTCGTAGGGGATGCCGAGTTCGGGCAGCGCGTCATTCAAGTCGTCGGTGTGGACGACGAGTTCGACGACGCGGGTCACCAGGACGTCGGCGAAGGTCATCGCGCCGAACCGGGTCGGCATGAGCCGGGTGTCCGCAGTGGTCGCGAAGAGCTCCTCGGTGCGGGCCGCCCGCTGCTCGTACAGCGCGTCGAGATCGGCGGTCGAGGCCGCCAACTCCCTTGTTCCGTCGGAGACTTGATCCGCGACGTCCGCCGTGCGGAACGGCCAGTCGAGCAGCGCCACCTCCTGCTTGAGCGGCTCCTCCTCGGCGAGGTAGCGGTCCAGCATGCCGAGCGCCATCGTGTGGTGCACGGCCAGCTCGCGCACCGTCCAGTCGCCGAGCCGGGTGGGTCGGGCGAGCTGCTCGGGCGTGAGCGTGCCGACGGCTCGGCGTACGTGGCCGAACTGGGCGAGGACGGCGGCCCGGATCTTCGCCGGGTCGTACTTGCGGGCGCGCTTCTTGGCCAGGGACATGAAACCGAGCCTACGCCGGGCCGGGGTAGCTCCCCAGACCGTTTTCGACCTGCGCGAACGCCCGCTCGGCGCGCTCGGCGGCATCGGTGGCGACCCATCGCGCGGACTCCCCGGCGAGGATGCGGCGGTGGTGCTCGTTGATCAGCGCGTTGCGGGCGCCGTTCAGCTGGGCGGCCGCGACCGCGGCGAGCATCGGGTCGCCGCCCTCCTCGGCGAGCAGCTCCGCCAGCTCCTGCTGTGCCTCGCGGAAGGCGAGGGAGGCGCGCTGGAGCAACACCGGTGTGTTCTGGATGAGTTGGCGGGCCTGGAGGGAGCGCGGGTCGTCGTTGAGGCCGACCGACGGGTCGCGCAGCTCGATCATCTCCAGGAACTGGCGGCGCACCGCGGCCACCGCCGACTCCCCCGCCTCGCGCTCGCGCACCGCCCGTACGACATCGCCGACGTGGTTCATCATCGGCGCGGTGACCAGGTCTTCCTTCGTGCCGAAGTAGTTGAAGACGGTCATCTTCGACACGTCGGCCGCGGCGGCGATCTCCGCCACCGAGACGTGGTCGAAGCCGCGCTCGGTGAACAGGTCGAGCGCGGTGCGCCAGATCCGCATCGCGGTCTCCCGCTTCTTGCGCTCGCGCAGCCCCTCACCAGCAGTCATGGCCCTTACTGTACCAGGATGAAATTTAAGCCGGGATGAAAGATTGACTCAGTACATTTTCTGCTCCATGGTGGTGCCCATGACGAAGACCCAGACCGTGATCGGCATGATCGTCTGCATCGCCACGATCCTGCTGGCCGTGCTCGACATGAACATCGTGTCGGCGGCCACCGTGCCCATCGCCCGCGATCTCGACCCGGCGCACGGAGTCGACAAGATCCCCTGGCTGATCAGCGCGTTCGCGCTCGCCTCCGCTGCGGCGCTGCCCCTGTACGGAAAGCTCTGCGACAGCCTCGGCGCGAAGAAGGTCTTCGTCGGCGCCGTCGCGAGCTTCCTGCTCGGCTCGGCGCTGTGCGGCGCCGCCCAGTCGATGACCGAACTGATCGCGGCCCGCGCCCTCCAGGGCCTCGGCGGCGGCGGGCTCATGAGCGTCACCATGGTCGTACTCGCCCAGCTCAAAGGGCCTGACGGCAAGGGCGGCAACAAGGGAAGCGGCATAGGCGGAATCGTCGCGGGCACCGGCATGGCCGTCGGCCCCTGGATCGGCGGCACGCTGGCCGACCACGCCAACTGGCGCTGGATCTTCTACATCAACCTGCCGCTCGGCATCGCCGCACTGATCGGCGCCGTCCTCGCACTGAAGCTGCCGGTCTCCCCGGTCCGCCACCGCATCGACTACCTCGGCGCGGCGCTGGCCGCCGCGTTCACCAGCAGTCTGCTCCTGGTGACGAGCTGGGGCGGCAAGCAGTACGCCTGGGGATCGCCCCAGGTCCTGGGTCTGATCGTGGCCTGCGTCCTCTCGCTCGCGCTGTTCCTGCGCCGCCAGAGCACCGCCGCCGAGCCGGTCCTGCCGCTTTCGATGTTCAAGGTGCCCCAACTGCGGTACGGCTTCGCCATCCAGGGGCTGCTCGGCGCCGCGATGATGGGCGCGCTCGTCTACGTCATGGTCTACCTCCAGGCGGTGCGCGGGATCGGCCCCGCGGCCGCCGGGCTCTACCTCATCCCGATGGCGCTCGGCATGACCGTCGTCGGCCTCGCGGCGGGCAGGCTCACCGACCGCGGCTGGCGCATGAAGACCTTCGTGCTGACCGGCACGGTCACCGCCGCCCTCGCGCTCGCCCTGCTCTCCACCCTCGACACCGCGACCTCGCTGTGGCAGGTCCGGGGCGCGCTGCTGCTCATGGGCTGCGGGTTCGGCCTGCTCATAGGCCAGCTCATCCCGTACGTCCAGAACGCCGCCCCCGCCCACCAGCTGGGCATCGCGACCACCAGCATCCGGTTCTTCCAGACGCTGGGGAACGCCCTTGGCGCGGCCGTCTTCGGCACGCTGCTCAGCCGGGTGTACGAGACGAAGGTGCCCGGCGGCTCGACCAGCGCCATCGCCCACCTGACCGGCGCGGCCCGTGACACCGCCGTGCAGGGCTTCGTCTCCGCGATGGACGTGGTCTTCCTGGTGGCGGCCGGCCTCATGGCGGTGGCCGCGGTGCTGGCCGCCCGCCTCCCCGCCGAGACCGCCCCGGCATCGTACGAGCCCATCGAGGCGAAGCAACTCGTCGACGCCTGAACGCACTTCGGCCCCGTACCTCTTCAACTGGGGTACGGGGCCGAGGAGTTGGAGCGGTGTTACGCCAGGAGCGCCGGGATGGTCGCTTCGTGGGCCGTGCGCAGTTCGGTCAGTTCGAGGGTGAACTCGCCCTGGACGTCGATGGATTCGCCGTCCACGACACCGACCCGGGTGGCCGGAAGGCCGCGCGCGCCGCACATGTCGGTGAAGCGCAGCTCCTCGGAGCGGGGTACGGAGACGATCGCGCGGCCGGCCGACTCGGAGAAGAGGAAGGTGAAGGCGTCGAGCCCGTCGGGCACGACGAGACGCGCTCCCTTCCCTCCCTTCAGGCAGGACTCGGCCACGGCCTGGATCAGACCGCCGTCGGACAGGTCGTGCGCGGCGTCGATCATGCCGTCGCGCGAGCCCGAGATCAGGATCTCGCCGAGCAGCTTCTCGCGGTCCAGGTCGACCTTGGGCGGCAGTCCGCCGAGGTGGTCGTGGATGACCTGGGACCAGGCCGAGCCGCCGAACTCCTCGCGCGTGTCACCGAGGAGGTAGAGCAGCTGCCCTTCCTCGGCGAACGCGATCGGGGTGCGCCGGTTCACGTCGTCGATCACGCCGAGCACCGCGACCACGGGGGTCGGATGGATGGCGGTCTCGCCGGTCTGGTTGTAGAGCGAGACGTTGCCGCCGGTCACCGGGGTGCCGAGCTGGAGGCAGCCGTCCGCGAGGCCACGGGTGGCCTCGGCGAACTGCCACATCACGTCCGGGTCCTCGGGGGAGCCGAAGTTCAGGCAGTCCGAGATGGCCAGGGGCTTCGCGCCGGAGGCGGCGACGTTGCGGTAGGCCTCGGCGAGCGCGAGCTGGGCGCCGGTGTACGGGTCGAGCTTGGCGTACCGGCCGTTGCCGTCGGTCGCCATGGCCACACCCAGGTTCGACTCCTCGTCGATCCGGACCATGCCCGCGTCCTCGGGCATCGCGAGCACCGTGTTGCCCTGTACGAAACGGTCGTACTGGTCGGTGATCCACGCCTTGGAGGCCTGGTTCGGGGAGGCGACCAGCTTCAGGACCTGGTCCTTCAGCTCGGCGCCGGACCGCGGGCGCGCCAGCTTGCCCGCGTCGTCGGCCTGGAGCGCGTCCTGCCAGGAGGGGCGCGCGAACGGCCTGTTGTAGACCGGGCCCTCGTGGGCGACGGTGCGCGGCGGTACGTCCACGATCTGCTCGCCGTGCCAGAAGATCTCCAGCTGTGAGCCCTCGGTCACCTCACCGATGACGGTGGCGATGACGTCCCACTTCTCGCAGATCTCCATGAAGCGGTCGACGTGCTGCGGCTCGACGACCGCGCACATGCGTTCCTGCGACTCGCTCATGAGGATTTCCTCGGGCGAGAGGGAGGAGTCACGAAGGTGCACGGTGTCCAGTTCGACGCGCATGCCGCCGGAACCGGCGCTCGCGAGCTCCGAGGTCGCGCACGACAGGCCCGCGCCACCCAGGTCCTGGATGCCCGCGACGAGCTTCTCCTTGAAGATCTCAAGGGTGCACTCGATGAGGAGCTTCTCCTGGAACGGGTCGCCGACCTGGACGGCGGGGCGCTTGGCCGGGCCGGTCGACTCGAAGGTCTCGCTCGCCAGGACCGAGACGCCGCCGATGCCGTCGCCACCGGTGCGGGCGCCGTACAGGATGACCTTGTTGCCGGGTCCTGACGCCTTCGCGAGGTGGATGTCCTCGTGCTTCATGACGCCGATGCAGCCGGCGTTGACCAGCGGGTTGCCCTGGTAGCACTCGTCGAAGACGACCTCGCCGCCGATGTTCGGCAGGCCCAGGCAGTTGCCGTAGCCTCCGATGCCCGCGACGACGCCGGGCAGGACGCGCTTGGTGTCGGGGTGGTCGGCCGCGCCGAAGCGCAGCGGGTCGACGACCGCGACCGGGCGGGCGCCCATGGCGAGGATGTCGCGGACGATGCCGCCGACGCCGGTGGCCGCGCCCTGGTAGGGCTCGATGTAGCTGGGGTGGTTGTGCGACTCGACCTTGAAGGTGACCGCGTACCCCTGGCCGACGTCGACGACGCCCGCGTTCTCGCCGATGCCGACCAGCATCGCGTCGTTCTCGGGGACCTTGTCGCCGAACTGCTTCAGGTGGACCTTGCTGCTCTTGTACGAGCAGTGCTCGGACCACATGACCGAGTACATGGCGAGCTCGGCGCCGGTCGGGCGGCGGCCGAGGATCTCCCGGATGCGCGCGTACTCGTCCTCCTTGAGGCCGAGCTCCTTCCAGGGCTGCTCGACGTCCGGGGTCTCGGCGGCGTGCTTGACGGTGTCCAAAGTCATGCGTTGACCAGCTTCTTCAGGATCGAGGTGAAGAATCCGAGGCCGTCGGTACGGCCCGTACCGATCAGCGGCTCCACGGCGTGCTCGGGGTGCGGCATCAGGCCGACGACGTTGCCGGCGGCGTTGGTGATGCCGGCGATGTCGCGCAGCGAGCCGTTGGGGTTCATGTCCAGGTAGCGGAACGCGACCCGGCCCTCGGCCTCCAGCTCGTCGAGCACGCGCTCGTCGGCGACGTACCGGCCGTCCATGTTCTTGAGCGGAACCTGGATCTCCTGGCCGGCCTCGTAGTCGGCGGTCCAGGCGGTCTCCGCGTTCTCCACCCGCAGCTTCTGCTCGCGGCAGATGAAGTGCAGGTGGTTGTTGCGGAGCATGGCGCCCGGCAGCAGGTGCGACTCGGTGAGGATCTGGAAGCCGTTGCAGATGCCGAGGACCGGGAGACCGGCCTTCGCCTGCTCGATGATCGTCTCCATCACCGGCGAGAACCGGGAGATGGCCCCGGCCCGCAGGTAGTCGCCGTAACTGAACCCGCCGGCGAGGACGACCGCGTCGACCTGCTTGAGGTCCTTGTCGCGGTGCCAGAGCGAGACCGGCTCGGCGCCCGCGATGCGGACGGCCCGCAGACTGTCCCGGTCGTCAAGGGTGCCGGGGAAGGTGACAACGCCGATGCGTGCAGTCACTTGGACTGCTCCTCGACCTTGACGGTGAAGTCTTCGATGACGGTGTTGGCGAGGAAGGTCTCGGCCATCTCGTGGATGCGGGCGAGGGCGGCCTCGTCGACCGGCCCGTCCACTTCCAGCTCGAAACGCTTTCCCTGACGTACGTCGCCGATCCCCTCGAAGCCGAGACGGGGCAGTGCGCGCTGCACCGCCTGTCCCTGCGGGTCGAGGATTTCCGGCTTGAGCATGACGTCGACTACGACGCGTGCCACTGGCACTCCCGGTGTGGTGTGGTGCGAAGGCGGTTCCCTCAGAGTACCCGCCCAAAAAATCTACGCGGGTAGATATAGCTGACCTCCGATCACGTTCCGGTTTCGGCCTCCACAACACGTGGGAAAAATCCCGAGAAAAAGTCGCCGAAGTCATTGCGTTGAGACACGCTGATGCAATTGGCTGGGCTTCACATTGCAATGGGTGCCGCTGTACAAAGGAATCCCAGCGAAAGCAACATTGCTCCATAACAGCCGGAAGGCCGGTATCGCCGCACGTCAGGCATGTGGGGGCGGCGACACCGTAGGAAGGAACCGATATCCGTGGCTCAGCGCGTAGTGGTCACACTCTCCGATGACATCGACGGCGGAGAAGCGGCGGAAACGGTCACGTTCGGCCTGGACGGAAAGGTCTACGAGATCGACCTCAATCCCGCCAATGCAAAGAAACTGCGCAAGGCGCTCGCGCCTTACGTGACAGCGGGCCGCAAGCGGTCGAAGTCCGGGAAGACCTTCAGACACACCGCCGTCGCGCCCGACCCCGCGGCCGTCCGCGCCTGGGCGCGCTCCAACAAGATGGACGTGCCGGCCCGCGGCCGGATCCCGAAGAAGGTCTACGACGCCTTCGCCGAGGCGAGCTGACCTCCCGTCCGGGGCGGCCCTGCACCCGCCCCGGACACCGGAGTTGCAAACCCCCCCTGCTGATCAGCTAGAGTCTGGAGCACGCCGAGGGGCAAGGCCGAAAGGCCCGGTCCACCGGAGCGTGCGGGTGTAGTTCAGTAGCAGAACATCCCCCTTCCAGGGGGAAGGCGCAGTGTGCAATTCCTGTCACCCGCTCTGCATTGCGTACCGATCTCTCTTGTGGATCAGGTAGAGTAGTGCTCGCACCACGCGGTGAAAGCTGTGTGGCGGCATGCGGACGTGGCTCAGTTGGTAGAGCATCACCTTGCCAAGGTGAGGGTCGCGAGTTCGAATCTCGTCGTCCGCTCAGGAAGTACTAAGGCCCCAGTTCATCGAACTGGGGCCTTAGTCGTGTGCCGGTTCACTCCTGACATTTGTCATGGGCGGTGATGACACCGCGCACTGCCCCGCCGCCTCTTCCCGCGGAACGCTGAAGTCATGGCAGGCACAGCGAACGTGATCGAGGTCGAGGAGCTGCGGCGCACCTACGCCGGTGGCTTCGAGGCCGTTTCCGGAATCTCCTTCTCCGTGGCGCGGGGAGAACTCTTCGCGCTGCTCGGCACCAACGGCGCGGGCAAGACCTCCACCGTCGAACTCCTCGAAGGTCTGGCCCCGCCGAGCGGCGGCAGCGTACGGGTGCTCGGGCACGACCCGTACACCGAGCGGGCCGCCGTGCGCCCCCGTACCGGCGTGATGCTCCAGGAAGGCGGCTTCCCCGCCGAGCTCACCGTCGCCGAGACCGTACGGATGTGGGCGGACTGCACCAGTGGCGCCCGGCCAGTGGACGAGGCGCTGGAGCTCGTCGATCTGGGGCGGCGCTCCGACGTACGGGTCAAGCAGCTCTCCGGGGGTGAGAAGCGGCGGCTCGACCTGGCGCTCGCGCTGCTGTCGCGGCCCGAGGTGCTCTTCCTCGACGAGCCGACCACCGGTCTGGACGCCGAAGGGCGGCACGACACCTGGGAGTTGGTGCGGGCGCTGCGCGACGGCGGCACCACCGTGCTCCTGACCACCCACTACCTGGAGGAGGCCGAGGCGCTCGCCGAGCGGCTCGCGATCCTCCACGAAGGGCGCATCGCGGTGAGCGGCCGGGTCGACGAAGTCGTCGCCGCGCAGCCCTCGCACATCGCCTTCGAGCTGCCCGACGGCTACCACCTCGGCGATCTGCCGCCGCTCGACCGGCTCGGCGTCAGCAGCCACGAGACGAGCGGCCGCACCGTACGCCTGAAGACCACCGCGCTCCAACACACCGCCACCGGGCTGCTGTTGTGGGCCATGGACAGCGGGGTCGAGCTGCGGGGGCTCGACGTGCGCTCGGCCTCGCTCGAAGAGGCGTTCATGAAGATCGCGCAGGACCAGCGCCAGGAGAAGGAGACCGTTCGATGAGCACCCTGGACGCGGTACGGGCCCCGGCGCGTGTCGCCGAGCGGACCACACGAGGCGCGGCCGACCGCATGAAGGCGCTGGCCCGCGCCGAACTCATCCTGCTCGGCCGCAACAAGTCGGCGATGTTCACCGTCCTCGCGCTGCCGAGCGTCCTCACCTTCTCGATGCACTCGGCCGTCAAGAGCCTCGACCTGAAGCAGACCGGGCTCACCGTCGGCACGGTGCTGCTGCCGGGCGCGCTCGGCTACGTCCTGCTGTTCGCGGTGTACTCGACGCTGACCGGCGTCTACGTCATCCGCCGTGAGGAACTCGTCCTGAAGCGGCTGCGCACCGGGGAGTTGCGGGACCTGGAGATCCTGGCGGGGGCGGCGCTGCCCGCGGTGCTCATCGGGCTCGCGCAGTCCGTGCTGCTCGTGGTGGGCGGCTCGGTCCTGATGGGGGTGGCCGCGCCGGGCACGGTGTGGCTCGCGGTCGTCGGGCTGCTGCTCGGCATGGGCCTGATGGGCGCGCTCGCCGCGGCGACCGCCGCCCTCACCAACTCCGCGGAGGGCGCCCAGGTCGCGGTCCTGCCGATGATGATGCTGTCGATCGCCGGCTCGGGCATGGTCGTACCGCTGGACGTGCTGCCCGACAAGCTGGCCTCGGTCTGCGAAATGCTTCCGCTGAGCCCGGTGATGGACATGATCAGGAACGGCTGGACCGGCGCGGGCACGGGCGAGGTGCTGCGGGAACTCCTCGTCATGGTTGTCTGGACGTTCATCGCGGTCTGGGTCGTGCGCAAGCGCTTCCGCTGGGAGCCGCGACGCTGAGACAAGCCGAGACGGGCTGAGACAGGGGGACGGCAGGGTGTTCGGCCGGATACGAGCGTGGCATCGACGGCACTGGCGCGACCGCAGCAGGGTCGAAAAGGTCGAGGTGCAGAGCCGGCTGATCTGGCGGTGCTCGACCTGGTTCTTCTTCCTCAGCTGGGACGTGCCGTTCGTCCTGCAGGGCCTGCGGCACGAACCGCTGCCGCTGGCCCTCGCCGGGGCGACGATCGTTGCGGGCGCGGCGCAGGCCTTCCAGGGCATCAGGGCCCACCGGGCGGCCGTCGACCACTACTTGGGGCGCGCCGAGGCGCCGAGGCGCGGGCTGATCGTGGCCGGGGTGCTCTGCGCGCTCTCGCTCGTCGTGCTCGCCGGGCTCCGGGCGGCGCACGGCATCGCGGATCCGACGCTCCTGCTCGTCGTGCTGTACATCATGCTGCCCTTCGGGATGACGTACTGCCTGCTCCTCCCGCCCCGGACGTTCCTGTGGCGGTTCGCCCTGCTCGGCATCCCGGCCGTGGCGGTGTTCGTGCCGGTCGGAGTGCCGGCCGGGCGACTGCTCGGCCTGGCGATCGGCGTGGCCCTGTCCGGCACCTACGTCCTGATGGTCTCGCGCTGCGGAGCCTGGACGCTGTCGGTGCTCTGGGAGTCGGACCGGGCCCGGGAGACCGAGGGCCGGCTCGCCGTCGCCGAGGAACGGCTGCGTTTCGGGCGGGACATGCACGACGTGCTGGGCCGCAACCTCGCCGTCATCGCCCTGAAGGCCGAACTCGCCGTCCAGCTCGCCCAGCGCGGCCGGCCCGAGGCGGTGGCACAGATGGTGGAGGTGCAGCGCATCGCCCAGGAATCGCAGAAAGAGGTACGGGAAGTGGTGCGCGGCTATCGCGAGGCGGACCTCGGCGTGGAGATCGAGGGCGCCCGAGGCGTGCTTGAGGCGGCCGGGATCGGCTGCGACTACAGCGGCCCTTCCGACGGGCTGACCGTCGAGGTGCAGTCCGCGCTCGGCTGGGTGGTGCGCGAGGCGACCACCAATGTGCTGCGGCACGGGGACGCCCGCAGCGTGGCGATCAAGCTGGCCGTGGCCGAGCGCACCGCGACGCTGGTCGTCGAGAACGACGGCGTACCGGAACGGCCGAACACCGCCCCCGGCTCCGGCCTCGCGGGCCTGCGCGAGCGGCTCTCGGCGCTCGGCGGCACCCTGGAGGCCGGCCCGGCGGGCGACGGACTGTTCCGGCTGACCGCGGAGGTGCCCAGATGAGCCGCGTACGCCTGCTGCTCGCCGACGACGAGCATCTGATCCGGGGTGCGCTCGCCGCCCTCCTCGGCCTTGAGGACGATCTGGAGGTGGTCGCGCAGGCCGCGTCCGGGCCCGAGGCCCTCGCGATGGCGCGGGCCCACCGGCCCGATGTCGCGGTCCTCGATCTGGAGATGCCGGGGGCGGACGGTGTGACAGTGGCCACAACCCTGCGGGCCGAACTGCCGTCCTGCCGGACCATGATCGTGACCAGTCACGGGCGCCCCGGCCACCTCAAGCGGGCGCTTTCGGCGGGCGTGCGGGGCTTCGTGCCGAAGACCGTGAGCGCCCAGCGGCTCGCCGAGATCATCCGCTCCGTACATGCCGGAAACCGTTATGTGGACCCGGAGTTGGCGGCCGACGCGATCTCCGCCGGGGACTCTCCGCTGACCGTGCGCGAGGCGGAGGTGCTGGGGTTCGCGGCCGACGGGGCGCCCGTCGCGGAGATCGCCGAGCGGGCCGCCCTTTCCCAGGGGACGGTGCGGAACTACCTCTCATCGGCCGCCGCCAAGCTGGGTGCGGAGAACCGTCACACCGCGGTGCGTCTCGCCCGCGAGCGGGGTTGGGTATAGTGGTCTCCGCGCCACGGCGCATGCGAACGTAGCTCAGCTGGTAGAGCACCACCTTGCCAAGGTGGATGTCGCGAGTTCGAACCTCGTCGTTCGCTCAGAAGAAGGAAGCCCCCCGGCCATTGGCCGGGGGGCTTCTTTTTGCTCGGGTACCGGTTCTACGACCAGCTGCTGCCGGTGAGTTGCTCGTACGCCTCGATGTACTTGGCCCGGGTCGCGTCCACGACCTCCTGGGGCAGCGCGGGCGGCGGCCGCTCGCTGGTGCGGTCCCAGCCGGAGGCCGGCGAGGTCAGCCAGTCGCGGACGTACTGCTTGTCGTAACTGGGCTGGTCGCGGCCCGGCTCCCAGGTCGCGGCCGGCCAGAAGCGCGAGGAGTCCGGGGTGAGCACCTCGTCGGCGATGACCAGCTCGTCACCCGCGAAGCCGAACTCGAACTTGGTGTCCGCGAGGATGATGCCCCGCTCGCGCGCGATGTCGCGGGCCCGGCCGTACACGGCGAGGGTGGTCTGGCGCAGCTGGGCCGCGGTCTCCGCGCCGATCTGGCGGGCCACCTCCTCGTAGCTCACGTTCTCGTCGTGGTCGCCGACGGCCGCCTTGGTGGCGGGCGTGAAGATCGGCGCGGGCAGCTCGGACCCGTTGACCAGGCCCTCGGGCAGCGCGAGGCCGCACACCGTACGGGACTGGTTGTACTCGACCAGGCCGGAGCCGGCGAGGTAGCCGCGGGCGACGCACTCCACCGGGACCATCGCGAGCGACCTGCACACCAGCGTGCGGCCCGCCCAGTCGGCGGGGGCGCCCTCGGGGAGTTCCTCGGAGATGACGTGGTTGGGCACCAGATCGGCGAGCAGGTCGAACCACCACAGCGAGAGCTGGGTGAGCACACGGCCCTTGTCGGGGATCTCGGTGGGCAGCACCCAGTCGTACGCGGACATCCGGTCGCTGGCGACCATCAGCAGGTCGCCGGCCTCGTTCTGATAGAGGTCACGCACCTTGCCCGTGTGGAGGTGGGTCAGGCCCGGAACCTCAAGTGGCTCGGGCTTTTCTACGAATCCGGACACGGTTCCTCCGCGTAGGTTGATCCAGGAGCGATTCCGATTCTCTCGCATGCGGCCGGGTACCCAGGTCGCGGGTCGCGAGCGGACGTGTTCCGCGGAATCAGGGCCTGTGTCTGAACTCAGTGCCGCTTGCAGATGCGGTCGAGGAGGTTGGCCGTGGCCCGCTGGATGCGGGGGTCCACGTGGCCCGGCCGGTCGAGCGCCGGTGACCAGGCGAAGGTGCCGGACGCGAAGACGAGCGCGCCGGAGGGGGCCCGGTACAGCGATGTCTCCTGGTGCCGGGCGTGCTGCTCGCCGTCCCGGTACGGGGAGTGGGCGAGCAGGATGCGGTCCTGGTGCTCAGGGAGGGCGGTGCGCGGGTAGTAGCGGTCGGCCTCGCCCGCGACCAGGCCCTCGATCTCGTCGCCGTCACCGGCCCCGGTCGCCTCCCACAGCCAGTGGTCCGCGTTGCGTACGACCATGGGGTGCGGCTCGGGGACACGGCCCGCGTACTGGATGCCCAGGAGCTGCTGCTCGGGCCGGGCGACGTCGCGCCACAGGGCGGGGCGGCCGGGGCCGCGCCGCTTGCGGCAGGTGAGGAGGCGGTCGGGCACGCCGGACGGGGACGGCCCCAACTCCACTTGCCAGTAAAGGGAGTTGGCGGACAGGAAGACGAGCGAGGTGCCTCCGTCGCGGGCCAGCTCGACGGTGCGGCGCATCGGGGCCGACCAGTACTCGTCGTGGCCGGGGAAGACGAGGCCCCGGTATCGGGAGGGGTCCACGTGGCCGGCGTGCAGGTCGCGGGCGTCCGCGTAGGCGAGGTCGTAGCCGTAGCGCTCGGCCCAGCGGATGAAGTCGTAGGCGTGGCCGACGTGCAGGGGCAGGCCCGCGCCCGCGTACGGCCGGTCGAAGGAGACGGTGATCGCCGCGTCCTCCTCACCGAGCAGGCGGCCCTCCTCGTCCCAGGCGTGGTAGAGGCTGGCGCCGGTGCGGCCGTCCTCCGGATAGAGGTTGTACGCCTGCCAGGTGATGTCGGGCAGCAGCAGGAGCAGATCGGCGGGGTGGCTGTCGCGGACCGTGAACGGGATGTGCGAGCGGTAGCCGTCGGCGGTGGTCAGCACGGCGACATGCGCACCGATCGAGGCGTGCGAGGGGACCTGGTAGCGCCAGGACTGCCACCAGTGGTGGCAGGAGACGGTCCGGTCGGCCGCCAGCGGCGGCGGCTGGACGATCCCGGAGAGCCGGGGGCTGGTGGCGATCTTCGCGGCACCGTCGCCGCCGTAGTGCCCGATCCGGTAGACGTCGACGGTGAATTGCTGCGGGGGGTCCACGGTGATGTGGAAGTCGATGGCCTCGCCGGGCTCGACGGCCCCGCTGGAGGCGAACCCCTTGATCTGCTGGCGTACGTCGTCGGCGGTGCGCGGCCCGGTGACCCGGGCGGTGCTGCGGGGAGTGCCGCGCTGGACCGGGACGTGGTCGACGTACCAGGGCACCACGTGCCCGGTGTCGTCGAAGTAGGTCTCGCTGCCGCGCAGCCAGGGCAGCGGGCCCTGCCCGAAGGGGTCCGAGACGGCGTGCGCGAGGGCACCCGACTCCCAGCGCCGGATGTGGTCCGACCGTTCCACCCCCATGTCACTCCCCCTCCCTCGATCCCCCGAGACAACAGTGATGCGGCTGGTGATGCGGCCGCGGTGCGACGGTGGTGCGCCGTCTGTTCAGCTACCGATCCCCAGCACATCACATAACGCACGCACTCCGTCACCGTTCGTCGCGAATTGACGTTAAGGGGAATGTTTCATTCCGGATGTGGGAGGGGCCGGAGGCTTGTCGGGGACGGGGTGCCCACGGTGGGCGGGGCGGGCGCCGGGCAGGGGTGGGGTGCCCACGGTGGGCGGGGCGGGCGCCGGGCAGGGGTGGGGTGCCCACGTTGGGCGGGGCGGGCGCCCGGTAGGGGTGGGGCACCCTCAGACCAGCCGTACCGGCTTCTCCGGGCGGATGCCGACGGAGGCCAGCCAGCCGCGCAGCGCGTCCGCGTCGCCGTCCTCCACCAGGGTCAGCACGGGCGAGGCCAGGTCCGAGCGGCGTACGTCGTCGACGAGGAGGGAAGGGCCGTCCAGCCAGTCGAGCCCGGGCAGTGCGCCCGCGGTGTCGACCGCCGCGCAGCACACCATCGCCGTCACATGGTCGGCGAGCAACTCGCGGCCCGTACGGGGCGGCTGGAGCGGGAAGAGCGGCACCGCGTCCGCGCCCCAGGACTCCGGGCCCGGCACGGGCGGCGCGGACGCGGCCTCCTCGCCGGCCACCTCCGCCGCGATGTGGGCGGCCAGCCGCTCCGCGGCCTCGCCGTCCGACGCGGTCAGGTGGTCGATGACGCGGGCCAGCGTCGGGGCGCCGGGCTCCGTGTCGCGGCGCTCGCCCAGCGCGTCGAGGACCCGGTGCAGCCGGGCCGCCTCGGTGCGCCACTTGCGGTCGACGACCTCCTCCGGATACGCCGCCCAGTCGACCGGTGCCCAGTCGGGGCCGGTTTCGGCGGGGCCGCCGTGGAACAGCCGGGCGGCGAGCAGCGAGGTGGCCTCGTCGGCGACGCCGGGCTCCTCCAGGAGGTCGCAGGCCGGCCGCTCACCGAGCCGGGACGTGAAGCCCTCTGCCAGGCGGTCGCGCCGGGACAGCTCGGTGAGCGCCGAGACCACTCCCGCATCGAGGCGGGAGGGCCAGCGCCCCATCCGCCAGGCGGGCAGCGCGACCCGGGTCAGCAGCCGGTCCCAGCCCGCGTAGGCGAGCCCGACCTGCTCCTGGGCGACGATGCGCACTCCGTAGTCCACAGCCTGTGCGCGCTCGGAGGCGGCGGCCGCGACCCCGCGCTCCATTTCGGCGGCGTGCACCCGGCAGCCGCGCAGGAGCAGCCGGGCGATCGATCCGACGAAGCCGAGCGGGATGCGCCGCAGCGGGCCGAGCCCGGGCCGGGCAGCCACGCCGACGGCCGCGTCCAGACCCCGCACGAACCGGCGGGCGGCGGCTATGTCCGGGTGCGCGGAGGGGCCCGTACCGGCGACGACCGGGGCGAGGATCGCGCGCAGCTCTCCGACGCGCATCCACCACATGAAGGGCGAGCCTATGACCAGGACCGGAGCGGCCGGCACCTGCCGGGCGCGGCCGGAGCGCACCTCGGCGCCGCCGCGTATGAAGCGCGCGGGCAACGACCCGTGCCCGGCGGCGGTGTGCGCCGGATGCGTACGGTCCTCCAGCCAGCTGTCGCAGTCCGGAGTCAGTGCTATCGCGGAGGGCGGCGGCACATCGAGCCGCTCGGCCAGGTCCCTGACCAGGCGGTACAGGTCGGGGGCGGCCGATTCGGCGAGGTCCACCGTGGGGGACAGAGCCGGTCTGGCCCGTACGATCACCGCCGCCACGGCGGCTGCGAGCAGCAGCACGAGCAGCGCGGCGGCGGTGACCGCCCAGCGCGCGCTGTCCCAGCCGCTGCCGTCGATACGGCCCTGCGCGGCCGCGACGATCAGCACGACGGCGACCGCCGCCGGCAGCAGGGCCACGGCCAGCGCCCTGCTACGGATGCGCAGCACGGCGAGAGCCCGCGAGCGCGCATGCTGCGCACCCGCCTCTCCACCCATTCCGGTACCGGACACGGCCGGACTTCACCCCCTCTGCCCTGCGACGGCGTTGCTCACTCCCCCACTGTGGCACCCGCCACTGACATCGCAATGCCGGTGGGCCAAGTGCCGGAACGCCTTCGCCGCACCCTAGTTGGGGCGTCGGCAGGAGTCATCCGGATGGGCCACTCGTCACTCGATGGAATGGCTTTGGGCAAAGGTGCGGTTGTTCCGGGCCCACGCCCTGCGGGGTCCGGGCCGGGGTACGGCGACGTCCGGGCCCGGGCAATGCGCCGCCCGGGCCGGGACGCTGCGGGCGTGGGCCAAACGCCGCGGGGCCCCGGCGCACACCGGGGCCCCACGGAATTCTGGCGGATTTCAGCCCTGCGCCCCGGCCGCCTCGCGCGCGATGTCGGTGCGGTGCTGGGAGCCGTCGAGCCGGATCCGGCCGACCGCCGTGTACGCCCGCTCCCGGGCCTCGGCGAGGTCCTTGCCGGTCGCGGTGACCGAGAGGACCCGGCCGCCCGCGCTGACGACCGTGTCACCGTCCCGCTTGGTCCCGGCGTGCAGGACGTACGCGGAGGGCTGGTCCTGGGCCGCGACGTCGGCCAGGCCCTCGATGGGGTCGCCGGTGCGCGGCGTCGCGGGGTAGTTGTGCGAGGCGATGACCACGGTCACGGCAGCATCGTCGCGCCAGGTCAGCGGCGGTTCGGCGTCGAGCGTGCCGGTGGCCGAGTGCAGCAGGACGCTCGCGAGCGGCGTCTTGAGGCGGGCGAGCACGACCTGCGTCTCGGGGTCGCCGAACCGGGCGTTGAACTCGATGACCCGCACCCCGCGCGAGGTGATCGCGAGGCCCGCGTACAGAAGGCCGGAAAAGGGCGTTCCGCGGCGGCGCAGCTCGTCGACGGTCGGCTGGAGCACGCTCGCCATGACCTCGTCGACGAGCTTCGGGTCGGCCCACGGAAGCGGCGAATAGGCGCCCATGCCACCGGTGTTGGGGCCCTCGTCGCCGTCGAGCGCGCGCTTGAAGTCCTGCGCGGGCTGGAGCGGCAGGACGGTGACGCCGTCGGTGATCGCGAAGAGCGAGACCTCGGGGCCGTCGAGGAACTCCTCGATGACGACGCGTTCGCAGGCCAGCGCGTGCTCCCGGGCGACGGCGAGGTCGTCCGTCACGACGACGCCCTTGCCGGCCGCGAGACCGTCGTCCTTCACCACGTACGGGGCACCGAAGGCGTCCAGCGCCTCGTCGATCTCCTCGGGGGTGGTGCAGACGTAGGAGCGGGCGGTGGGCACGTTCGCCGCCGCCATCACGTCCTTGGCGAAGGCCTTGGAGCCCTCCAGCTGGGCGGCTTCCTTCGAGGGGCCGAAGCAGGGGATGCCCGCGGCGCGTACGGCGTCTGCGACCCCGGCGACGAGAGGGGCCTCGGGCCCGACGACGACCAGGTCGCTCTTCAGCTCGACGGCGAGGCGGGCGACCGCGTCCCCGTCCATCGGGTCCACGGGGTGGAGCTCGGCGACCTCCGCGATCCCGGCGTTGCCGGGGGCGCAGTACAGCGCCGTCACGTCGGGGTCGAGGGACAGGGAACGGCACAGGGCGTGCTCACGGGCACCGCCGCCGATGACAAGGACCTTCACGGCAGCCAGCCTAGCCGCCGCGATGGCTCGATCTTTGTGCGGGCCACCAGGTGGCCCCTCACCCCTCGTTCGTATATTCCTCCACCACGGTCGCCCCGAGCTCGCGCACGATCAGGTCGTGCCCGGACAGCGCGTTGTCCACCAGGTCCGGGTCGTCGTCCTCCGGAGTGTCGTCCTCCAGGCTGACCGGGGGCGGGGCCTCCTCCTGCCGTACGTCGTGCCGTACGGGAGCGGCGGCCTGCGACGGCTGCCGCGAGGGCTGTACGGGAGCGGGCGCGGCCGGGGTCGCGGGCCGGGCGGCCTGCGGGGGCGGCTGCGGCGGCTGGTACTGCTGGACGGGCGGGGACGGGGGCCGGGGGGCGCTGCCGCCGAAGTTGCCCGCGGCAGGCGGGGGCTGGACGCCGCCCGACGGGTCGATGATCGCCTCGACCTTCCACTGCACCCCGAACCGCTCGGAGAGCACGCTGCGCAGCACGTCCTCGCTGCCGCTGCTCGCGAAGTTGTCGCGGGCGCCCGCGTTGATGAAGCCGAGCTGGACGGTGGTGCCGTCGAAGCCGGCCACCTGCGCGTTCTGACTGAGCAGGATCCAGGTGAAGCGCCGCTTGTTCTTGACGGCCTCCAGAATGTCCGGCCACATGTTGCGCACCTGCACGGCATTGCCCTGGCCCGCGTTCGCCTGGGCCGCGGGCGCGGGCGCCTGCTCGGCGGGAGCCGCGGGAGCCGGGGCAGGCGCGGGAGCCGCCGAGGGCCAGGCGCCTGCGGAGGGGGCCGGGGCAGGCGTGGGGGCAGCGGCGGGCGCGGATGCGCCGGGCCACGCCCCGGGACGGCCGCCCCCCTGCCCGGGCGCGGCAGCGGACGGCCAGGCCCCGGCGGGGCTCCGCTCCGCGGCCTGAGCGGGCTGGGGCTGAGCGGCGGGCGGCGGCTGCACAGGGGGTTGCTGAACAGGCGCCTGCGGCGCGGGTGCCTGCTGAACGGGCGCATGCGGCCCGGGTGCCTGCGGTGCGGGCACCTGCTGGACAGGCGCCTGCTGCACCGGCGGAACGGGAGGCGCGCCGGCCCCCGAGTGGGCGGGCCCGCCCCCAGCTGCCGACCCCGCCGCCCCCGTACCCCGCACGGCAGCCCGAGCAGCCTCGGGCCCGCCGGGGCCGGCCTGCATCGGCGCATGCGCCTCGGGCCCGGGCACGTACCCCATCGCGGGCCCACCGGCGGGCGCGGCCTGGAAGTTGGCCCCGCGCTCAAGGCGGTCGATACGGGCCTGGAGCGAGCGCTCGTCGTCGTAGGCAGCGGGCAGCAGCACCCGGGCACAGATCAATTCGAGCTGGAGCCGGGGCGAGGTGGCCCCGCGCATCTCGGTGAGCCCGGCGTTGACGAGGTCGGCGGCCCGGCTCAGCTCGGCGGCCCCGAACACGGAGGCCTGCGCCTGCATCCGCTCGACGACATCGGCGGGGGCGTCGATGAGCCCCTTCTCCCCGGCGTCGGGAACGGCGGCGAGGATGACAAGGTCCCGCAGCCGCTCCAGAAGATCGGCGACGAAACGACGGGGATCGTTGCCCCCCTCGATGACCCGGTCGACAACCTCGAAAGCGGCGGCGCCGTCCCCCGCCGCAAAGGCATCGACGACGGAATCGAGCAGCGACCCGTCGGTGTACCCGAGCAGGGCGGTGGCCATGGCGTACGTCACACCGTCTTCTGCCGCGCCGGCGAGCAGCTGGTCCATGACGGACATGGAGTCACGCACGGACCCGGCCCCGGCCCGCACGACGAGCGGCAGCACGCCGTCCTCGACGGGAATCCCCTCGCGCCCGCAGACCTCCCCGAGGTACTCCCGCAGGGTGCCGGGCGGCACGAGCCGGAACGGGTAGTGGTGCGTACGCGACCGAATGGTCCCGATGACCTTCTCGGGCTCGGTGGTGGCGAAGATGAACTTGAGGTGCTCCGGCGGCTCCTCGACGACCTTCAGGAGGGCGTTGAAACCGGCCGAGGTCACCATGTGCGCCTCGTCGATGATGTAGATCTTGTACCGGCTGGACGCGGGCCCGAAGAAGGCCTTCTCGCGCAGCTCACGGGCGTCGTCGACACCACCGTGCGAAGCGGCGTCGATCTCGATCACATCGATGGAGCCCGGCCCGTTGCGCGCGAGGTCCTGACAGGACTGGCACTCCCCGCACGGCGTGGGCGTCGGGCCCTGCTCGCAGTTCAGACATCTGGCAAGAATGCGGGCACTGGTCGTCTTGCCACACCCACGCGGCCCGCTGAACAGGTACGCGTGATTGACCCGGTTGTTCCGCAGCGCCTGCTGCAGCGGGTCGGTGACATGCTCCTGCCCGATGACCTCGGCGAACGACTCGGGGCGGTAGCGGCGGTACAGCGCAAGGGACGACACACATACGAGGTTATCGGGGCCCACTGACAACCGGCCCCGCCGACGGTGGCCCGGCCGCCGCGCACCCGCCGAAACAGCGGCCCGCCCAGGGGAAACAGGGGCCCCCGCCCCACAAAATCAAGCGCCCCCCACGCACCCGCCAGAGCCGACCTACCCTTGCTGCCTTCCGGCCCTGGGGGAGTTCAGTCAGATAGCGCCACGTGAGGGGCTCCGCACAGGGTACCCGATCCCTGACGTGGGAACGAGTTCGCGAGCACCCCTCAACGTCTTGTATTGTTTGCCGCGGAGGATTCGCCTAGTGGCCTAGGGCGCACGCTTGGAAAGCGTGTTGGGGGCAACCCCTCACGAGTTCGAATCTCGTATCCTCCGCCAGTGCCTCACCGGGCACGATGTCGAAGGGCCCCACCGCTTGCGGTGGGGCCCTTCGACATCGTGGTTGCAGTTTTGGTTGCATCCACTTGCGGACCAGCGACACGGAGGGGCTGAGCATCGAGTGTCGGCGGCTGCTGCCCTCGGCCAGTGCGACGGCCCGGATCGGCGGCGACCTCACCGCCGTCGTCACCGGCACACCGTCCGCCGCTGCCGGCCGCGCTCCTGGACTCCGTCGCCGACCGCGAGACCAGCGGCACGGCATCGGTGTGGCGGTTCAGTTGCGGCAGCATTCGTCGGGCCCTGGACGCCGGCCGTGGCCCTGAAGGCATGACAGCCGACCTGACCGCAGTCACCGCCGGACCACTGCCCCAGCCTCTGTCGTATCTGATCTCTGACGCCGGGCCGAGCGCGTCTTCGCTCTCTCCCGCATTCACGGCGTCATGCCCCGAATAGAGGGCAGAATAGTAACAGCGGAGATAGTATCTCCGTCGATACTGTCGAGTACGGGAGTATTCTCATGCGCCGCTTCATCGGGCGGGACCACGAACTGAACGTGCTCGCCAACACCCTCCAGGCAATCCGCGACGCCGTCGGGTCAGCGCAACCCGGTCAGTGCGTCCTCATGCGCGGACGGAGGCGGGTCGGCAAGTCCAGCCTCGTCGAGGAGTTCCTGCGGCGCACCGAGACGCCGAACCTCTTCTTCACCGCGGCGGGCGGCACCGCGGAGGACGAACTGACGGAGCTGCTCGACGCCGTCGCCAGATCCACCCTTCCGGAGCGGGAAGTGTTCTCGGAGGAGACCCCAGAGCAGTGGAATGCGGCATTCAGACTGCTTGCGGAGATCCTTCCCGACGACAGGCCGAGCGTGGTCGTCATCGACGAGGTTCCGTATCTCATGGATCGCATCGACGCCTTCGAGGGCATGCTGCAACGGGCCTGGGACCGCCTGCTCAGCCGTAAGCCCGTACTCCTCCTCCTGGTCGGATCCGACCTGTCGATGATGGAAGCGCTGAACAGCTACGACCGCCCCTTCCACCAGCGCGGCCGGGAAATGGTCGTGGGGCCGCTGAATCCGGCCGACATCGGCGAGATGCTCGACCTTCCGTCGGCCGCCGCCTTCGACGCCGCCCTGATCACGGGCGGTCTTCCACTGATCTGCGCGGAGTGGCGGACCGGAGCGGACCTCTGGGAGTTCCTTCGCGACTCGCTCGACAACCCGATCTCAGCTCTGCTGGTCTCCGCCGAGCGTTCTCTGGCCGCGGAATTTCCACCGCAGGCGATGAGCAGGGAAGTCCTGCGGGCCATCGGATCCGGAGAGCGAACCTTCACGAACATCGCGCGCGCCGCTGGCGGCATCGCCCACACCACGCTCACCCGAGCCACGGACGTCCTGACCGAGAAGCGGGTGGTGGCGGCCGAACTACCCCTCTCACTGCGCCCGTCGAAGGAACGCCGCTACCGCGTGGCAGACCCCTACCTCCGCTTCTGGCTCGCGTTCCTGGATCCGCACATGGCGGAGATCGAGCGGATGCGGGGAGATCTCACTCTGAGCCGGATCAAGGAGCAGTGGACGAGCTGGCGCGGCCGCGCGATCGAGCCCCTGGTCCGGGAATCCCTGGCCCGCCTCCTGCCGGACGGGCTCCTACCCGCCGCCCCGGCGATCGGCGGGTACTGGACCCGGAGCAACGACGTCGAAATCGACTTGGTGGGCGCCGACCGGCAGCCGGTAGCCAGGCGGTTGCTCTTTCTTGGGTCGGTCAAGTGGCTGGACACGTCGCCTTTCGACAACCACGACCTGGCCGCGCTGCAGAAGCACCGGGCTGCGATCACCGACGAGCCGGTGCCGCTCGTGGCGGTGTCCCGCAACGGGACCAGTTGTTCCGGGCTCCAGGCGGCGTACGGCCCCGAGGAACTGCTCGGCGCCTGGCGCAGGGCGTGAGCAGGAGCCGAGCTCCCGTGGTTGCCGTTCTGGTCGCATTCACCGCCCCCGAAGCCTCAGCCCCTCAGGCTCTTCGGCCGCATGTCCTTCCATGTCTGCTCTATGTACTCCAGGCACGCCTGGCGGGTGCCCTCCCTGTGGGTGATGGTCCAACCTGCCGGGACGGCAAGGGAGTTGGGCCACAGGGAGTGCTGGCCGTCCTCGTTTGCCAGGACCAGGTAGGTGTCGCTTTCGGCTTCGAACGGGTTGGGCATCAGGGGGTTTCTCCTCGGGGTAGGCGCAGGCTGCGCAGTGCGGAGCGGGCGGCGTTGTAGCCGGACATGCCGTGGACGCCGGCGCCGGGCGGGGTCGCCGCGGAGCACAGGAAGACGCCGGGGATGCCGGTGCGGTAGGGGTCCAGGGTGGCGCGGGGGCGCAGCAGCATCTGGGGAAGGGTGTTGGCGCCGGTGAGGATGTCGCCGCCTATGTAGTTGGGGTTGTACGCCTCCAGGTCCTGGGCGGACATCGTGGCGCGGGCCAGCACGCGGTCGCGCAAGCCCGGGGCGAAGCGCTCCAGCTGGGCCAGTACGGACTCGGTGGCGTCGCCTGTGTAGCCGTGCGGGACGTGTGCGTAGGCCCATACGGGGTGGATGTCGCCGGACGAGCGGACCGGGTCGGCCAGGTGCTGCTGGGCGACCAGGACGAAGGGGCGTTCCGGCATGCGGCCGCGCGCGACCATCCGTTCGGTGTGGGCGATCTCCTCCAGCGTGCCGCCCAGATGAACCGTTCCGGCGCGCCGGCAGGCCTCGTCGCGCCACGGCACGCCGCCCTCGACGGCCAGATCGACCTTGAACGCCGCCGGGCCGTGGGTCCAGCGCGCGTAGGCGCGGCGGGTGCGCGCGGGCAGGCGGGCGCCGCAGAGCGCGATGGCGGCGCGCGGCGCCACGTCCAGCAAGGTGACGCGGGTGGGCGGCAGTTCGGCCAGTGAGCGGACCCTGACGCCCGTCTCCACCGTGCCGCCGAGTTCGGTCAGGCGGGCCGCCAGGGCGTTGGTCACGGCCTGGGACCCGCCGTGGGCGACGGGCCAGCCGTGCCGGTGCCCCGCCGCGATGAGCATGAGCCCGATGGCGGCGCTGCCCGGCGCGGTCAGGGGGCGCAGCGCGTGCGCGGCCACGCCGGCGAACAGGGCGCGGGCCTGTGCGGAGTGCCAGCGCGCCGCGACGGCGGTGGCCGACCTGGGGGCCAGGAGCCCGAAGTGGGCCAGTGGGAGCGGGTGTTGGGGCAGGTGGAACGGCGGAGCCATCAGATCGGAGGCGAGGGCGTCGTACCGTCGCGCGAGCGGTGTGAACAGCCGTCGCCATGCGGCGCCGTCCGCGCCGAGGCCGCTCACGGTCTGGCCCAGCGAGCGGCGCAGCACCGCCGGGGGGCTGTCGTCGAGCGGGTGGGCGAGGTCGATCTCGGGCCGGCGCCACTCCAGGCCGTGCCGTTCAAGGCCGAGCGAGCGCAGGAACGGCGAGGCGACGGCCATGGGGTGGACGGCCGCGCAGTGGTCGTGGAGCAGCCCCGGCAGGGTGAGTTCGCTGGTACGGGTGCCGCCGCCGATGGTGTCGGCGGCCTCGAACACGGTGACCGCGAGCCCCCGCTGGGCCAGGGCGACGGCGGCGGCCAGCCCGTTGGGGCCGGCCCCCACCACGATCGCGTCCAACGTCACCGCAGGTTTCCGCCAGTGCGGCGGAACCACTGGAGGTAGCCGGGCGACGGCGAGCCGAGCCCGGTGGCGTAGTCGTACCCGGGGCCGGCGTGCAGGCCGTAGTCGCGGCCCAGGGCGTACAGGACGTAGCGGTTCTTCTCGTCGGCCGAGGGCCCGTAGTCGCGTACGGCGGTGAGCGGACCCGGGCCTGCCGCCGCCGGCTGGTCCGTCACGTCGCGGAACACCGGGGTGCCGCCGAGGGCGTACAGGAGCGGGTTGGCGAAGCCGAGGGGGTGGCCGGTCTCCTGCTGGGCGTCGGCCTGGAGGGCGGCGAAGGCGGGGGTGGCGGCGGAGGTGCCGCCGAAGCCCACGAGCTGGAACTGTCCGGAGTCGGTCAGCCCGACCAGGACGGGCAGGGCGCCGTCGCCCTCCATGGCCACGTCGGGGGTTGCCCGGCGGGCGGGCGCGCCGGCCGCCTGGGCGGGGGCGCGGCCCCGCTGGTACCAGGGCTGGGGGAAGTCGCTGAGCCCTCCGCCGCCGCCGAACGCGAAGACGCCGGGGACCGGACCCCAGGCCCGCTGGGTGCCCGTGCCGGTGAGGACCGACAGCTCGTCGCCCATGCTGGTCTCCCAGGCGTAGTCGCCGTGCCGGTCGAGGGCCAGGGTCGTACCGCCGACGGACGTCACCCACGGCGAGCCGCTGGGGAAGTCCGCCTGGGCCGCGGTGGTCTTGGCGTCGCAGTTGACGCCGGTCTCGGCCGCCCCGGGTGAGGAGTCGCCGCAGTCGCCCGCGGCGAAGTACACGCCGATGCCCTCGGCGGCGGCCTGCTCGAACAGCAGGTTCCACGCGTTGACCAGGTCCGGCGTCAGATGGCCGGGGTCGGAGTGGATGATCTCGGCCCAGGAGTTGGAGATGGAGTCGGCGAGGCGGCCGTCGATGACGGTGGCCTCCGCGTCCATGAGGTCGTTGTCCAGACAGGAGTTGGCGCCGACGTAGAGCACGTCCGCGTCGGGCGCGAGGCCGTGCGCCATGTCGATGTCCAGGGCCTGTTCCCCGGCCCAGGCCGCGGGCGGCGCGCACGCGGGCCCCAGGTTCCAGTCCTTCGGCGTGACCTGCTGGCGGTACTGGCCCGGCCGGAACGGGCGGTCGCCGGTGGCCTTGGCGAACCGGTCGGCGTCCCCGGGCATCGAGGCGGACCCGTACGCGTCCACGATGGCGATGGTGGAACCCTTGCCGGTCGCGCCCTTGCCGCCCGCGCCGTACGCGTGGCGCAGCTGCGAGGGGACGTACGGGCAGGGCGAATAGGCGGTCGCTCTGCCGTACGCGGAGGGCAGGCCGGTGGCGGGCTTCTGCCCGAAGTGGTCGGAGCAGACGGCCGGCGTGCCGGTAGGGGCGGTGGTGCGCCGGGACAGGGGGTGGGCCGCGGCGGGTGCGGAGAGGCCGGACACGGCGATCACGTCGGCGCTCACGGCGTCGGGAACGCTGACGTCGGCAGTGGGCGCGCTGACGGTGCCCCGGGCGGTCCGGTAGCGGTGGATGGAGCTCCCCAGAGCCTCCTGTACGGCCTTCGCCGGGCCCGAGATCTCCAGGTAGTGCGGGGTGTCCCGGGTGACGGTGAGCCCGGCCGCGGTGAGCCAGCGGGTGATGGCCCGGTGTTCCTCGGGGCCGAGCGCGAAGCGCCGGCGGTACTGGTCGGGCGTGAGGAAGTGGCGGTAGGCCCGGCTGTGCGGGTCGGTGACGTCCTTCAGGAACGCCGCGAGGCCCGCCGGGTCGCGGGAGCCGAGCTGGAGCCGGGCGGTGAGGCGCTCCTCGGCGGGGACCGGGCCCGTGTCGGCCGCCGCGGTGGCGTAGCCGGGGTGCGAGCCGGGCAGCACATGGCGGTGCGCGGCGGGGCCGTCGGCGTGCGCGGCGGGGCCGGCGAGCGCGGTGCCCAGGAGCGCGGCGCAGGCCACGGCGGCGAACGCGCGAGGCCGTATTCGGATGTGCGGGGACACGGGAAGCCCTTCTGGGAAGTCCGGGGAGGATGGCGAGACTGCGAAGCCCCGGGAAGGCGGGGGGAGGCGGAGGCGGAGGAGGCGGAGGAGGCGGAGGAGGCGGGGAAGTGGACATGCTGACGGCGCCCTCGGTCGGCATACGTGAACGAGCGGACACCGTCCCGGAGTTGACGGGCGACCCTCAGGTGCGCAGCGTGCGTCCGCGGTGCAGCGTCCCGGTGATGCCGGTGAACCGGAGGTCGAGTCCGAGGCCGTCGCGTTCGGCGTGGATGTGCAGATGCGGTTCGGTGGTGTTTCCGGAGTTGCCGACCTCGCCGAGCGGCTGGCCGGTGTGCACCCGGTCACCGGTGGACACCGTCACACTGCCCGGCCGCAGGTGCGCGAGCTTGACGACTTCGCTGCCCGTGTCGATGAACACGTGATTGCCGTAAGGGGGTTCGTAGCGAATCGTGCCGGGGATCTGGTCGGCGTAGCCGTCGGCCGCTGAGACGACGTGCCCGTCGCACGGGGCGTACAGCTTCGCTCCATGGATCCGGTACGCGTCCGGCGTGGACCCACCACGGAGTCCGGCCCCGCGCGCTCCGGTGGCGACGATGTCGAGTGCCCCGCGCTGTTCGGGCTGGGCCACGTGGTGGTTCAGGCCGCGGCCCCCTCCTTGGGCGATGAGCCAGGTCCCGTCGCGCAGCGGGAAGTGCAGGGGTGCCGACAGCGGCGCGCCCCAGCGATGGCGGCGCGCCCACATCAGGTACGCGGCACCGCCGACCACCAGGGCGAGGCTGACCGCCAGCTTCAAATCTGGCTGCCCAACGGGGAGTTGGGGCAGTCGCCAGGCCGAGGCGAGAGCCACGAGTGCGCCCGCCTCCAAGGTCCGGCGAATCCACCGGGGCAGCCGGGCCGGGGTGAGGAGCCCTTCCAGGACCAGATAGGCGGCACCCACGATGAGCACGCTTTCGCACCAGCCGGTCACGGACGGGGCGCTCCAGCACGCCGCGATGCGGACGGCGAGGAGCGCGCACCACAGGGCCCATCCCACGGCCGCGCGCACGCCCGGCGGCACGCGCAGCCGGGCGGGCCGGTAGGGGCCGGGGGCGATGCGGAGGTGGGTGAGGTTCCCGTCGGCGTCCGCCTGGGCGAAGGCGAGGGCCCGGCCCGCCGTTCCCTCGATCACGAGACCGTCGGGGCCGTCCGAGACTCCGGTGAAGTCGCCCACGTGCTCCCGGGTCGCCGCGACGATCTCGTGCAGCCGCCGGTCGCCGACGGCGTCCACGACGCGGGGCGCCAGGCCGGGCCACCGCGCGGGATCGGCGCGGAGGAACCGGTCCAGCGCACGGGCCGCCTCGGCGTACTCCGGAGTCCGCGTCGGCTCCGCAACCCCGTCTTCCCGGCTACGCATCGGCTCCGCTGCCCTGGGCCGCGAGCACGCCCACCGGCGGGTCGATGGCGGGTGCGGGTCCGGATGGCGCGGCCGGCTTCACGCGCCGGGCGAAGCGCGAACCGATGGCCATGGCCCGGGTCTTGAGCGACCGGTAGTCCTCGTCGCGCAGACAGGTGCAGTCCGCGCCGATCATCAGCAGGCCGAAGCACACAAGACCCATGAAGGCCATGATGCCCAGGTGCATCCCTTCCAGCGCCAGGGTGTTGGCCTTACGCACCCAGCCTCGGGCCGACAGGATCGCGAAGGGGAGCGTCAGCTCGATGAAGAAGGTGAAGTAGCTGACGGCGGTGGTGACATACGCGTTGCTCATCAGGTGCGCATAGGCCGGCCACATCTGAAAACCGGTGAGCCGGCTGATGTAGTACATGGCCACACCGTCCTGCCACATCTTCCCGGTGATCTTCCAATAGCCCGCGGCGAAGTAGAGGACCGCCGTCTGGAACACGA
Source organism: Streptomyces sp. NPDC001415 (assembly GCF_053597395.1). Lineage (NCBI taxonomy): Bacteria > Bacillati > Actinomycetota > Actinomycetes > Kitasatosporales > Streptomycetaceae > Streptomyces > Streptomyces sp. NPDC001415. Next base: position 49,210 of record NZ_JBSFIE010000019.1, on the reverse strand, counting down.
TGAGATAGGCCGCCAGGTTGTGCAGGACCGTCGGGACGGAAGGGCCCGACTGCTCCCTGAACCGGGCGCGTCGCTGCTTTGCCCCCGGTGCGAAATAGGCGTTGGACACCGTGAAAATCATGAAGATGATGAGGATCTGGGCAAGGTTGTCGCCGCCTTCGAGCACATCCTGGTTCCGGTTGTGCAGAGACCACATGAGTACGGCCTGGACCAGGGTGAGTGCCCTGCCGCCATAAACCATGAATACGGCGGAGACCAGGATGGTCGCGTGGAACACGACCTCGAACCACACCGTGGAGTGGCTGAAGAGGTAGAGGGAGAAGCTGCCTTCGGACAACGCGGACTTCGCGGTCTGGATCGAGTTGTACGAGTCAGGTCCCCACAGGAACCGCCGGTCGCCGTAGTCGGCGAGGCAGTACATGATCGTGGCCGCGCCGATCACGATCCGCAGCAGTGCGATTCCGATCAGCCGGTGTTTCCGGCTCGCCATCTTCAGCAGCCCGGCGTCGAGCCTGGCCATGCCGGACGTCGCCCATGCGCGCATCACCGGGACACCCCCGGAACGTAGTCCATCCACGATGTCTCCAGAATGGCCTTGATCGGTTCCTTGGGCTTCGGGCTCGCATAGCGTTCGGAGAACGGAATCATCTGCTTGGTCTTGAATTCGGCACGCACGGACACGATCTGCGCCTGCGGGTACATCGAATCGGCCTGGGCGGACAGGAAGCGCTGCATCTCCTGGAATTCCGACGCGTACTGTTTGTCCAGGCTTTCCTGCGCCGCCTTGCGGTCCGCCTCGGGAAGCTTCTTGAAGTCCGTCACCATGTGGGCGTAGCGATTGGCGGCCGCGTCGAACGCCAGCGGCACACCGGGGAGTTTCGTCGGGTTGAGCGGGAACGCGCGCGGCGTGCGGTCGATCGCGTCCTCGATCTCCACCGGGCTCGTCTCCACGGTGGCGGCCGACCCGGCGGGCTTCATGCGTACGGTCAGGTAGATCAGATCGATGTTGCTGCCCGGGGTGGGCCCGAAGAGCTGCCAGTCCTGCCAGAAGTAGGGCTGCATGAGCTTGGTGGTCATTCCCTGCACGCGGGTCTTCACCGGCGAGTCGGGCGCGTTGTAGGCCAGGCAGACGACCGAGTAGAGCACCACCGGCAACAGCGCCAGGGCGGTGCAGATCCGCAGCCGCGCGGTGATCGCGGGCCCCGGCGCCGGCGTCGGGCCGCCACCGGCGCTCCTGGGAGCTCGCCCGAAGGCTTTCATGGTGGGACACCTCCGTTCTGTGTGTGGGGGGGGTTCGTTCTGCGCCGAGGGGTGCCCGGCGGCGGGGGGTCGCCGCCGGGCACCTATTCAGGTGGCGCTACGCCGGATGTGGCGGGCGGAGGCATGACCGGCCCCCGCACACCGGCTAGTTGGCGGCGTCGTACTGGACGTCGCCCGGGATGACCCCGTGCAGCCCGTTCGGGCTGACGGCGGGGCCGCCGCTGGAGGAGGACGAGGACTCGCTGGAGGACGAGGACCTGACCTTGGTGGAGACCTTCACGGCGTACTCGGTGGCCTTGACCGCGGTGGCGGCGACCACACTCTGGGCGACGGCGTGCCAGAACTGCGGCTGCACACCGTCGTTGACGACGGTCGCGGTGGCGACGGACTGCTGGGCGACCGCCTTCTGGTCGGGAAGCGAGGTGGCCGACGCGCTGGCCGCACCGAGGCCCGCGGCCCCGGTCGCGACGATGGCGGTGATGACGGCCCCTGCGATGTAACGCTTGGCGTTCACTGTGCTCGCCTTCTCGTATGGAATTGATGTCTGGTGGAGTGTCCGGGCATGGGGGATCCCAGCCGGAACATGAAAGACCGCTGGAATCGATTCGCTCGCGAAACGGTGCACTTTGCACGCGGCTCGACGGCCGACGCGCAATAAATGAGGTGATGTCCGGAAGAGTGGTCAGCTCTGCCGCAGGAAAGTAGCGCCGGTCCCCTTCGCGGACGTCGCGGGAGAGGTCAGGAATCTGCAGATTTCCCGTCCCCGCGGGTCGGTCGCCCTCGGGTCAATGCCCGATGAATGCGCTGGGGCGCCTTTCCTGGAAAGTAACTTAGCAGGGTGATCAATAGCGAATCAATCGCGATATCGATCACGGAGAGCAATGATTGCCAGGACCCTCAGGGGAACCTCAGATCGATGAAATTCCCTTTACCCGACCCCAGGTGTCGCGACCTGGCCCCGGCCGCTCCTGGAATCTGGCAGTATGCCCGGTTCTTCAGGACATAAATGCGGCCTGACCTGCCGAAACACGGCCAGGCGAGGGGCGTGGCGCGCCCCGGACGCTCCGGACGCGAGGCCCCGGAGGCAAAGCGGAATCTTTGCGTCCGCTGTCGATTCTTTACCCCATGGAGAGGGTTTTGGACCTCCGCCGGACCGTCCCGGACGACCGAAAACTACAATGCGTCATGGGCAGGAATGCAGGAAGACGTCCGCCCTCGCGTGATAGTGTCCTGAATTCGTGATCCGGCACAGACCAAAACCGGCCTTTCCAACGAAAATTTGGACAGTCCGGTGGTGTCGGATCACAGTCGGCAGTTCGGACCCGGCAGGCGATTGGCGTATACCAAAGGCGAGAAGTCGCCGGAGTGCGCCATGACCCGTCGGGCGTCGGCTGCTTCTGCTTTCTTCGCACACCATGCCCGGTCTCGCCGGACCGGATTCCGGGCCACTTGACCACGGGGGATGAGAAAGATCGTGTACTTCCGCGTTCTCGGAGCACTTGCGGTGGAGACGGACGAGGGGATCTCACGGACTCCACAGGCGCTGAAACTCCGCGCCCTGCTGGCTCTGTTGTGCCTGAACGACGGCCGGCCGCTGTCCGCGCCGCAGCTCATCGACGCCCTCTGGTCGGGCGCGCCGCCACGCACCGCGTCCACCGCACTTCAGGTGTACGTCTCCAGACTGCGCAAGCACCTGGCCCAGGCGGGCTTCGACGGGCCCGGGCTGCTGCTGACCCGGCCTCCCGGCTACATGATGGAACTCGCCCCGCTCAGCCTCGACCTGCACAGCTTCGAATCGCTGTGCCTGCGGGCCCGGGAGCTGCGCGCGGCGGGCCGCCTCGACGAGGCTTCGGGGCTGCTCTCCCAGGCGCTCGGCCTGTGGACCGGGCCCGCGCTCGCGGACCTGCGCACCGTTCCGGCACTGCAGAATCTGGGCCATCAGCTGGACGAGAAGCGGTCGGTCGCCCTGGAGGAGCACGCCGAGACCGAACTGCTCCTGGGCCGCCACAAGTTGCTCATCGGAGAGCTCTACGGGCTGATCGACGAGCAGCCGATGCGCGAGACCTTCCACGGCCTGCTGATGCTCGCGCTCTACCGCAGCGGACGCCCCGCCGAAGCCCTCATGATCTACAACCGCATCCGCCGCGTCCTCATCGACGAACTCGGCATCGAACCCGGGCGCCGGCTACGGCAGTTGCAGCAGTCGATCCTGGAGCGGGACGCCGTACTGGAAGACAGCAGCCTCGCCCACCTCGCCTGCTGACAGCCCGGGTCTGAACGTCTCCGCGGGAACGCTTCGGCCGGCCGGGCTTCGGCCGGCCGAGGCACGAGTGCGACCGAGGCACGAGTGCGGCCGCGAAAGCTGAGTCGGAAGCGCTGGAGCGTTCATAGAAGGCGAATCTATGGGCGCGTCCAGCGATTTCCCTCATCCTGAAGAAGGAGATCTCAAGGGGTTCAGCGGCGCTTTAGCGGGCCGAAATGTCAGCGGCGTGTATGCGAGCGTTTAGCGGCCCCGTCTAGCGTTCCTCTCGCAGGTGGGGGCGGGTAGTTGGGCAGCGGACCGGCAGCGTCGCGGTACTGCCGCGGCTACTTCGCGGCTCTTTTCCGTACGCACTCCCTGTTCTGTCCCGGCATTCACCGAGAAGCCGCCGAACAGTCCGCGATATGAGGAGTGTGGGAGAAGTGTCAGGGTCAGGACCCGGCGATATGCACCTTCCCGTGTCGGCGGCCCAGCGGGAGATGTGGCTGGCCGAGCAGGTCGATCCGACCGCCCCGCAGCAGCGCATCGGCGAGTACCTCGAAATCCTGGGCCCCATCGACCCCTCGGCCTTCGAAGCGGCCATGCGGCAGGCCGTCGCCGAGGCCGTCCCGCTGCATGCGCGGTTCGCCGAGCGGGACGGGGAGCCCAGGCAGCACGTGGCCCTCTTCTCCGACTGGGAGTTCCCGGTCCTCGACGTCAGCGGCGAACCGGACCCGGCGGCCGCCGCCCTGGCCTGGATGCGGGCCGACCTGGCCCGCCGGATGGACCTGTCCCGCGGGCCGCTCTTCTCGTACGCGCTGTTCACCCTGGCGCCCGGGCACACCTTCTGGTACCTCAGCGCCCACCACGGCGTCGCCGACGGGCACACGGGCGCCCTCATCGCCCAGCGCGTGTCCGAGCTCTACACCGCCATGACCTCCCAACTGCCGCTGCCCGAGCCGAAGTTCGGGTCCATCCAGGACATGCTGGCGAACGACGCCGCCTACCGGGCCTCCGACCGGAGCGTGGCCGACCGGGCGTACTGGACGACACGGTTCGCGGACCAGCCCGACGTCGCCGGCCTCGCCGCCGGGCCGCCCGGCGCGTCCGCCGTACAGGGCCAGATCAGCCAGTCGGGCAGCCTCACCGAGGCCGAGACCGAGGGGCTCAAGGCGGCCGCCCGGGCGGCCCGCACCCACTGGTCCGTCCTGGTGATCGCCGCCGCGGCCGCCCAGGTGCACCGGCTCTCCGAAGAGCAGGACGTCATCCTGAGCCTGCCGATGGCCGCCCGGACCGACGCCGCGGCACGCACCATGCCGGGCATGTACTCCAACGTCCTGCCCCTGCGCGTCACGGTGTGCCCCGATCTCACGGCGTACGACCTCATACGTCAGGTCGCGGGCGGATTCCGGGAGATGATCCGCCACCAGCGCTACCGGGGCGAGCACCTGGCGCGCGACCTCGGCCTGCGGGACCCGGGCCGCTACCGGACCGGACCGATGGTCAACATCATGGCCTTCGACTACGACCTGCACTTCGCGGGGCAGCCCGCCACCGCTCACCACCTGACCCAGGGACTCGTCGAGGACCTGTCGTTCACGGCCTTCGACCGCGCGGACGGCCGGGGCCTGCGCATCGACCTCGTCGCGAACTCCGCCCGCTACAGCGCCGGTGAACTGGCCGCGCACCACCAGCGGTTCCTGCGGATCCTGCGCGCCTTCGCCGAGGATCCGGACACCACGGTCGGCGCGGTCGAGCTGCTCACCGAGGGCGAGCAGACCCGGCTGCTCACCGAACTCGGCTGCCCCGAACGCAAATACCGGGAAGCCACCCTGCCCGAACTGTTCGCCCGGCAGGCCGCGGACACCCCGGACCTGACCGCCGTGGTCTCCGCGGAGGCCACGCTGACCTATGCGCAGCTGGACACCGCCTCGAACCGGCTCGCCCGGCTGCTCATCGCCCGGGGCGTCGGCCCCGAACAGACCGTGGCCCTCGCACTGCCCCGCTCGGCGGGCCTCGCCGTCGCGGTTCTCGCCGTGCTCAAGGCCGGCGGCTGCTACCTGCCCATCGACCCCGAATACCCGGCCGAGCGGCTGGCGTTCATGCTCACCGACACCGCCCCGGCCGCCGTGCTGACCACCAGGGACACCGCCCTGCGGCTGCCGCCGACGGCCGCCCCCCATCTGGTCCTGGACGAGCCCGCCACCGTACGGGAACTGGAGGACCTGGCCGATACGGAGGTCGTCGACGAGGAGCGGCTGTGCCGGCTCGACCCGGCGCACCCCGTGTACGTCATCTACACCTCGGGCACCACGGGGCGGCCCAAGGGCGTGGTGATGCCGGGGCAGGCGATGGTCAACCTCCTGTCCTGGCACGACGAGGCCTTTCCCTCCGAACCCGGCACCAGGATCGCCCAGTTCACCGCGCTCAGCTTCGACGTGTCCGTCCAGGAGCTGCTGTCCGCGCTGCTGTTCGGCAAGACCCTGGTGGTGCCGTCCGACGAGGTCCGGCGCAACCCCGAGCTGCTGGCCGCGTGGTTGGACGAGGAGGGCGTGCACGAGCTCTTCGCCCCCAACCTCGTCCTGGAGGCCCTGTGCGAGGCGGCCCTCGACCAGGGGCGCGCCATCCCGTCGCTGCGGGTCCTGGCGCAGGGCGGCGAGGCACTCACCCCGAGCCGCCGGGTCCGCGAGTTCGTCCGCCTGAGGCCGGGCCGCCGACTGCACAACCACTACGGCCCGAGCGAGACCCACCTGGTGACGGCGCACACCCTGGCGGAGGACGTCGACACGTGGCCGGCGTCGGCGCCGATCGGCCGGCCGATCCCCAACATCCGCGCGTACGTCCTCGACGCCGGTCTGCGCCTGGTCCCCGAGGGGGTGCGCGGAGAGCTGTACCTCGGCGGGGCGGGCGTCGCCCGGGGCTATCTGAACCGCCCCGCGCTGACCGCCGAGCGGTTCGTCGCCGACCCGTACGGGCCGCCGGGAAGCCGCATGTACCGCACCGGCGACGTGGTCCGCTGGCTGCCCGACGGGCAGCTGGAGTACCACGGCCGCTCCGACGACCAGATCAAGATCCGCGGCTTCCGGATCGAGCCCGGCGAGATCAAGGCGGCCCTGGCCGCCTGCCCCGGCATCGCCCAGGCCGAGGTGGTGGCCCGCGAGGTCAGGCCCGGGGACCGGCGGATCGTCGGATACGTCGTGCCTCACACGCCGGGCTGCGACACCGCCGCCGTACGCGATTTCGTACGAGGAAGGCTGCCGGCCCACATGGTGCCGTCGGCCGTCGTCGAGCTGCCGGAGCTGCCGCTGACCCCGAACGGAAAGCTGGACCGCCGGGCCCTGCCCGAGCCCCGGCTCACCGGCACGGCCCCGGCCCGCGAACCGGCCACCGAGCACGAACGGATCCTGTGCCGGCTCTTCGCGCAGGTACTGGAACTGCCGACGGTCGGCGTCGACGAGAACTTCTTCGACCTCGGCGGTCACTCGCTCCTCGCCGCCCGCCTCGTCTCCCGGATCAGAGCCGCCCTCGGCACCCCCCTTGAGGTGCCCGCCCTGTTCGAGTCGCCGAGCCCGGCCGGGCTGGCCCGGCGGATCGCGGAACCGCCGTCCGCCGACGCGCACCGGGTCCTGGTTCCGCTGCGCGCGGAGGGTTCACGGCCCCCGCTGTTCTGTGTCCACCCGGCGGCCGGAACGGTCTGGCCGTACGCGGGCCTGCTGCCGCACCTCGGGCCCGACCAGCCCGTGTACGCGCTCCAGGCACGCGGCCCCCGGGATGCGGCCGGCCTCCCGGCCACCGTCGAGGAGATGGCCGCCGACTACGTGGCCCAGATCCGTGCGGTGCGGCCCGACGGCCCCTACCGGATACTCGGCTGGTCCTTCGGCGGCCTGGTGGCCCACGCCATGGCCACGCTGCTTGAGGACGAGGGCGCGACGGTCGACCTGCTGGCGATGGTGGACTCGTACCCCGTCGACGATGAACTGCGCCGCGACCTCCCGGAGTTCAGCGAGGCCGAGTTCCGCCGCGCCCTGCTCCAGTCGGCCGGCGACGAAGAGATCCTCGACCCGGCCGAGCAGGACCGGCTCCTCGACGTCTACCGCAACAACCTCGGTCTCATGGGCGAGTTCAGGCCGGGCCGGTTCCACGGCGGCCTGCTGTTCTTCCGGGCCACGGAGACCGACCCCGACGACCCGTACGAGCCGGGCCGCAGCACGGCACTGGCCTGGGCGGACCACCTCGGCGGCCCCGTCGAATCCCATGACGTGCCCGCCACCCACCACCGCATGCTGCGGCCGCCGGCACTGGCGGCGATCGGCCCGGCCCTCGCCGCCCGGCTGCGGTCCGCGCACCACTCCGGCGCCCCCGCGCCCCGTACAGCAGGAGGACCACTCTCATGACAGTCACCCCGACCAGCCCCGAAGCCACGGACGCCGACGCCGAGCTCGCGGCCGTACGGTCCCTGGCCCGCCGCGGCATCGAGGGCCGGGCGGACTACCACGGCCCCCGGCTCCTGCGCCGGCTCGCCGACGGCCAGCAGGGCGGTCCGTACGAGCACTTCGAGGTACGCCCTTCGGGCCCCCTGATCGGCGCCGAGATCCACGGCATCGACCTGCGTGCCGCCCTGAGCGACGAGGTGTTCGAGGAGCTCGACCGGGCCCTGCTCGAATGGAAGGTCCTGTTCTTCCGCGACCAGGACGTGACGCCCGAGCAGCAGCGGGCCTTCGCCTCCCGGTGGGGCACGATCGAAGGGCACCCGTTCCTGCCCGCGGGCACGGGTGAGGACGTCGTACGGCTGGAGAAGGGGAAGCAGAACCCCGGCTTCGAGAACGTCTGGCACTACGACTTCCCGTGGATCGAGCGGCCTCCGCTGGGCGCCGTCCTGCGCATGGTGGAGCTGCCGCTTCACGGCGGGGGCGACACGCTGTTCGCGGACGCGGCCGCCGCGTACGACAACCTTCCCGACGAGGTGAAGGCGCGCATCGACGGGCTGAGGACGGTCAACGACTTCACCCCGTCGGCGAACTACCGCGAGCTGATGACCGACGAGCAGCGGGCGCACTTCCAGCAGGTCTACCCTCCGGTGGAACACCCGCTGGTGCGCACCCACCCGAGGACCGGGCGCAAGACCCTGTTCCTGACGTCGATCTTCACGACGCACATCGCGGGGCTGCCGGCCGACGAGAGCGAGGAGCTGCTCGGCTACCTCTTCCGGCAGCTGGAGTACCCCGAGTACCAGGTGCGCTTCCGCTGGGAGGCCAAGTCCATCGCCTTCTGGGACAACCGGGCCGTCCAGCACTACGCCACGTCGGACTACCACCCGCACCGCCGGGTCGCGGACCGCACCGCGATCGCCGGCGACCGGCCGTTCTGACATGACCGGATCCCTGGCCGTGGTCAGCGGCGGCACCCGGGGCATCGGCCTCGCCCTCAGCCTGCGCCTTGCCGGCCTCGGCCACCGGGTGGCCGCCCTGTACCGCGAAGACCACCAATCAGCCGACCGAGCCACCGAGTTGGGGGCCGGCCGGATCGACACCCACCAGGTCGACATGGCCCGCCCCGACCAGGTGCGCACCGTGTGCGAGCGGCTCCTGGCCGAGCACGGCGCTCCCGAGGTCCTGGTGAACAACGCCGGGATCAACCGGGACCGGCCGTTCCTCGAACTCAGCGACGAGGACTGGGACCAGGTCCTCGCGACCAACCTGTCAGGCCCCTTCCACCTGACCCGGGCGCTCGCCCCGGCGATGGTGGCGGCGGGCCGTGGCGTGATCGTCAACGTCGGCGCGACCACCGGAATCCGCCCGCGTGCCAACGGCGTCAACTACTGCGCCAGCAAGGCCGGTCTGCTCCACCTCACCCGCTGTCTGGCACTGGAGCTCGCCCCCGCGATCCGGGTCAACTCGCTCATCCCGGGGTTCACCGACACCGCCGAGGTGGTCGAGCGCTACGGACTCGCCGAGCCGGACCGGCGGGCCGAGGTGCTCGGGCAGATCCCGCTGCGGTCCATCGGCACGGTGGAGAACATCGCCGACGCCCTGGAGTTCCTCGTCGGCAGCGCGGGCCGCTATGTGACGGGGCAGCAACTCGTCGTGGACGGCGGCAACTTCATGGGATGAGCGGACTCCTGCATCCGAGGGGGATGCCCCCGCATGCATCTCGTGAACACATCTCGCACCGCCACTCACAGTCATACGGAGGAACACCGATGCGTCTCACTGAAGAACAAGTCGCCCAGTACCACGAGGAAGGCTTCCTCCTCGTGGAGTCCGCCCTCGACGAGCGGGAGATCGAGGCCTTGCGCGCCGCGTTCCTGCGCGACTGCGAGGTCCGCGGCCCGCAGGTGATCAGAGAGGAGTCCCGCGACGAGGTGCGCGCGGTGTACGCCTCGCACCAGCGGCAGCCCGAGTACGCCGGTCTCATCCGGGACCCCAGGGTGCTCGGCCCGGTGCGGCAACTGCTCACGGACGACGTGTACGTCTACCAGTTCAAGATCAACGCCAAGCCGGCGTTCGGCGGCGAGAAGTGGTCCTGGCACCAGGACTACGTCGCCTGGCGCATCGCCGACCGGCTGCCCGCCCCGCTCCAGGTCAACGTCGGTGTCTTCCTCGACGCCGTCGACGAGTTCAACGGTCCCGTCATCTTCCTGCCGGGCTCGCACCGCTCGGGCCTGGTGCGCGACAGCCGCACGTCCGAGGCGAGGTCCGACCAGCACCTGGACCCGGACGACATCGCGCTGACCCCCGAGCAGCTGTCCGCGCTGGTCGCCGGGCGCGGCATGGTCAGCCCCAAGGGCCCGGCGGGCTCTCTCGTCTTCTTCTCGCCCGAGATAGTGCACGGCTCCGCCCCCAACATGTCACCGTTCCCGCGCCGCCTGCTCATCACCACGTACAACGACACGTCGAACCTGCCGAGTTGGCCGGGTGAACCGCGGCCCGACTACGTCGTGTGCCGCGACGTCGAGCCCCTGCGGCTGCTCGACGCGCCCTTCCTCGACTGCCTCGAAGGGGTGTCGGCATGACGCGCGGGAAGGCCGTCGTCCTGGAGGAGTTCGGCCGGCCTCTCGCGCTGCGGGAGTACGAGGTACCGCCCGCCCCGGCCGGCGGCATGGTCGTCGCCTGCCGCCACGGCGGCATCTGCGGCACCGACCTGCACCTCCAGCAGGGCCATCTGCCGATCCCCACCCCGCTCGTGCTGGGCCACGAGGGGCTGGGCACCGTTCACGAACTCGGGCCGGGCGCGCCCTCGTACGACGCCACCGGGGCCGAACTGCGCGTCGGTGACACCGTGATGTGGGCCTCCTCGATCGCCTGCGGCACCTGCGTGCCGTGCCGGCTGCACCGTGAGCCGACCCTGTGCGAGAACCGCCGCACCTACGGCGTGAACCGCTCCACCCTCGACGGGCCCGAACTCTCCGGCGCCTGGGCGGAGTTCATCGTGCTGCAGCCCGGCACCACCGTCGTGAAGCTCGCCGCCGGTATCGACCCGCTCGCCGCCATGTCCCTGGCCTGCGCGGGGCCGACCGTCGTGCACGCCCTGTACGAGCGGCGGCCGGTCCGCCTCGGTGAGACGGTCGTGGTCCAGGGCAGCGGTCCGGTGGGCCTGGCGGCGGCCGCGTTCGCCCAGCTCGCCGGGGCCGCCAAGGTCATCGTCGTGGGCGGCCCGGAAAGCCGCCTGGCCCTCGCGGCCGCCGCCGGCATAGGCGACGTGCACATCGACATCACCGCACCGGGCGGCACCGCGGCCGTCCTCGACCGAGTCCGCGCGGAGACCGGCGGAGACGGGGCCGACCTCGTCATCGAATGCGCGGGCGTGCCCGCGGCCGTCGCCCAGGGCCTCACGCTGGCCCGCCGCGGCGGCTCCTACCTGGTCATCGGCCAGTACACGGACGCCGGCGACACCCTGCTCAACCCGCACCAGATCGTGCACCGGCAGCTCGATGTCGTCGGATCCTGGGCGTTCACCGGGGCGCACCTCGTCGAGTACGTACGTCTGCTGCCGGCCCTGGCGGCCCGCTTCGACCTGGCGAGCCTGGTGTCGTCGTACCCGCTGCACGACCACGGTGCCGCGCTCACCGCGGTGGCCGACGGCTCGGTGATGAAGGCGGTGTTCACGAACCCGTAGTTCTGGTCGAGCTGGGCTTGAGGGGCCGTCGGATTCCGTCCGTCGGCCCCTCCGGGCTTGGGTCGGCATCTCAGTGCGGGGCCGTCGCCGGCACGGCGTCGTCCGCGGCCGCCCCGGCCCTCTCCGAACCGCCGTTCTGTCGCCCGGCGTTGATGAGGACGAAGGCAGCGGTCGCCGACACGATCAGGATGCCGACGGCCCACCAGATCGCCGTGGCATAGCCGTGCACCGCCGCCTCATTGGCCAGCTGTGCCGGTTTCATGCCTGAACGGGCGTGTGCGGCAAGCCAGTCGGTGGTCGCGCCGGCCGCGATCGTGTTGAGCAGGGCGGTGCCGATGGAGCCGCCGACCTGCTGCGATGTGCTGATCATGGCGGAGGCCACCCCGGCGTCCTGCGGCTGCACACTGCGGGTGGCCAGGCTCATCGCCGGCATGAACGCCGTGCCCATGCCCAGGCCGAGGAGCACTTGAGCGGGCAGTACGAGGCCGAGGTACGAGCTGTCGACCTTGATCTGGGTGAGCAGCGCGATACCGAGGGCCGAGGTCAGGAAGCCGGGCCCCATCAGGAACCGCGGCGGCAGCCGGGTCATCAGGCGGGTGCCGACCTGCGTCGAGCCGAACACCATCCCCACGACCATCGGCAGGAAGGCGAATCCGGTGACGACCGGGCTGTACCCCTTCACGACCTGCAAGTAGTAGGTGAGGAAGAGGAAGAGCCCGAACATGCCGATGACTGCCAGGCCCAGGGAGAGGTAGATTCCGCCCCGGTTGCGCTCGGTCACCACCCGCAGGGGCAGCAGAGGCGCCCGGACCCGGCTCTCGACGAGGACGAACGTGCCGAGCAGGAGCGCCGAGCCGATGAAGAGGCCGAGGGTGAACGGGGCGGTCCAGCCGTCGGATTCGGCGCGGGTGAATCCGTACACCAGTGAAAGCAGCCCGGCCGTGGCGAGGATGACGCCGGGGATGTCGAGGCGGGCGCCGTTGCGGCTGCCGGCCGGCTCGCGGACCACGGTGACGGCGCCGACCACCGCCGCGACGGCGAACGGGATGTTGACGAACAGCGCCCATCGCCAGTTCAGGTACTCGGTCAGCACCCCGCCCAGGATCAGGCCGACAGCGCCGCCGGCACCGGAGATCGCCCCGTAGATCCCGAACGCCTTGGCGCGCTCGCGGGGTTCGGTGAACGTGACGGCGAGCAGCGAGAGGGCGGCCGGGGCGAGCAGCGCGCCGAACACGCCCTGCAGGGCGCGGGCGCCGAGCAGCATCCCGGGGTTGACCGCGAGGCCGCCGAGCGCGGACGCGCCCGCGAACCCGAGCAGCCCGATGATGAACGCACGCCTGCGCCCGGTGAGGTCGGCGATGCGGCCGCCGAAGAGCAGCAGGCCGCCGAACGCCAGCGTGTAGGCGGTGATCACCCACTGGCGGTTGCCGTCGGAGATGCCGAGGTCGTGCTGGGCCGAGGGGAGGGCGATGTTCACGATGGTCGTGTCGAGCACGACCATCAGCTGCGCGATGCCGATGAATATGAGCGCTTTCCAACGCCGCGGGTCCGCCTGGGTGTTCGCGTGCATGACGCCTCTCAGTTGACCGGTCGGCCGGGGGACGGGGCCAGGGACGGCAGCAGGGTGGGCAGCAGTTCGGCGAGTACGTCGACGGCGGCGTCCAGCGCTTCCTGGCTGCCGGGGCCGCCGGTGGCGGTCCTGGCGAGAATGCCCTCGCGGGACGAGAGCAGAAACGTGGCGAGGCTCTGCGGGTCCACGGCGCCTATGCGCTCAAGCAGGGGCGCGAGGGCCCCGGTGACGGCCTTGTCGTGCTCGTGCAGCCGCGCGCTGAGCTCCGGGCTGCGGGCCGCGTCGAGCCGGAACTCCAGGAAGAGCAGGATCCATCCCCGCTCGGCCGGGTCGACCGCGAGGAGCAGCGCCCCGATCCGTCGGGCGGCTCCCGGCGCGGGGTCGCCGAGCAGCGCCTCCAACTGGTCGAGCCGGTGCGCGGAATGCCGGTCGAACAGCGCGAGGACGAGATCCTGCTTGCTCTCGAAATTGGAGTAGAAGGCGCCCCGGGTGTACCCGGCGGCCGCACACACGTCCTCGACGGTGGTCTTCCCGTACCCCCGCTCGACCAGCACCCGGCCCGCGGCGTCGAGCAGCCGCTCACGCGTGTGAACCCGCCGCCGCGGCGGCCGTCCGGGATCAGTGGAAGCACTCTTCGATGTAGCCACGCGGGAACGATACAGGATGTATTTAATACGCAGTGTATCGAGTGCCGGAACGCCCCCGTGGCGTAGGTCCCGCCCGGCGGGGCGGGACCTACGGGCCGGGGCCGGGGGGGCGGGGCGGGGCCGGGGGGGGGGCGGCAGGCGGGGCGGCCGGGGGGCACAGCCTGCCCGGCGAGGTGGATCGCCTTCACGGCCCTCGACCTCTTCCCGCCACCGGTCGTCGCCGGTCGTCGCCGGGATGCCTTCCCGGGGACGCCTCGCTCGGGTGGTCGGAGCCCGTGCTCGCGGTTCTGGTGGCATTCACCGCCGTACAGCAGCGCCCAGACGGCTCATCCACATCTGCCGCACCGCGGGTCGGGACGCTCCCGCACAACCGCGGCCCCCCAGACGAACATGTGGAAAACCCCGGGCTGGCCGAAGGCCGTCTTTCCCGGGGCGGTGCTGAGGTCTAGCGTTTTCACTGGCCCCGGACCCCGGCCGCGTTTCAGGCATCGAGCGATGTTCCGTGGGCCGAAGCAGAGGTGGGGCCATTGCGACAGCAGGCGCCTGCTGCGGGCCTCCGCCACCCTTGGGGCGCGCCCCCTGCCCATCCCCGGACGGGCCACATGGTGCGCGGGCACATCTCGTACAGCCATATGGTGCGGACCTTCATGTCGTGCGGCCACGTGGTGCGGGATCACTTGTCGCCCAGCCGCGTCGTGCGGGACCACCTGTCGCTCCGCCACGTGGTACGAGATCACCCGTTGCCCAGCCCCGTGGTGCGGGACCACATATCGCGCGGCCACATGGTGCACAGCCGCACCCCGACCAGCCCCGGCCCGTGACCGGGACCGCGCTCAGCAGTACCGAAGCCCCCACGACTCCCATGGGGCGCCGGAATACTCCCGCTGTTCCGGCGTCCCATGGTCGAGGGCGGACCTGGCCTCGCGGCGGATCGCCGAGGGGAGGAGGCCAGGTCCGCGAACAGCCGACAGGGCGAATTCCCCTTCTGTATAAGGGAATTGACGCATCATCAACGGCGGTACCGGGCGGCCAGGGCAGGCCCCGGCTTCGCCCGGGCCTGCCCTCAGGGACCGCCTGGCACGGCGAGCGCGTGGTCGCCGTCGGTCAGGGGCGGCGGAAGCCGGTCGAGGACGACGAAGGCGGATTCGAGGCCCGTGAGCCGGAACAGCCGCATGACGCCGTGCGTCCCGCGGACCAGGCGCAGGGTGCCGCCTCGGGCGTCCACGCTGTTCCGCACGCCGTCGAGGAGTCGCAGGCCGCCCGCGTCCATGAACGTGACCGGGCGCAGATCGATCACCACTTCCGGCGCGTCCCGGTCGACTATTTTCTCCACCGCGGGGCCGAGGACCAGTTGGGCCTCGATGTCGATCTCCCCGAACAACTCCAGGACGGTGGTCGCTTCCACCGCCCGATCCCACAGGCCGAACCCGGACACGTCGGCACGCATGAGGAACCCCCATCGCTCCCCTCGGGAAAACGATCCCCTCGGGACGGACAAGCAGCACACGACCGGCCGACTTCTCCCCAGCGCCGGAGCAGAGCAGAGCCACCAGGGTCCGGGGCCACACTGCTCATCGTGCCCTCCCATCATGCCCGTTTGTCCCCCATCAGACCCGCTTCCGACCGGAGTTGACCGAACCTGCACAGCCAGTCACGTACCCGATCGTGTACTCGACCGCACACCCGATTCATGGCGCTTCGTTCCAGCAGCGCCTCACAGAGGCGGCTCCCCCGGCTGGCGGGGTACGTGGACGGTTTCCGTGGGGCGCAACTGGCGGCGTTTGGCGGGGAATTGGGGCGGTTCCGTCGGATGGTTGCGGGGTCCGCGGCCGCGGGGCGGGGAGCCGGTCAGGAGGATGCTCGTGCGGTACAGGTACTGGACCTTGATGCGCAGGGCCCAGGGGTCGATGGGTTTGATCAAGTAGTCGGCCACGCCCAACTGCAGTGCTCTGGCGGCCATTTCACTGTCCTGGCCCATGCCGGTCACCAGGATGACGGGGATCACCTGGGTCTGGGTCAGGCGGCTCAGATAGCGGGCCACGTCCAGACCGCTCACGCCCGGCATCACGACGTCGAGGATCGCGACCGCTATCCCTCCGTGCAGCGCGGCCTTGAGGGCGGCGTCCCCGCTGGTCGCGAGCTCCAGCGGATATCCGAGCGGCGCGAGGATGCTCTCCATGGCGAACAGGTTGTCCTCGTGGTCGTCGACCAGTAGCACCTTCATGTCCGCGGACATGGCCCCATCACCTTCACTCGGGAGCGCCGGATAGGCATATGCCCGTTCACGGCCGCTCGTACGCAGTCGGGGAGCACCACTGTGCTGTGCATGTGGGGAATGCACATGTGGCATGCATGTGCCGGGTCGGGTCCGCACATGGTCTTCGGCTGGCTTGTGTGGCACGAATTCTCGCACCGGGCGCCCCGGAACATCAGGGTGTCGACAATGCCGGTTCCGCTTGCCTCGGCGACACCGGGTGTCGACACGCACGTGCCACTGGCCCATGTCCCGCCTCGCTCACACCTACGGGTGAACCCCGGGGACGCCCCTCCAGGGCCCGCCGGAGCTGCGACAACCCCAAGATCCGCTTATCTCGGTCGTGTTCGCCGACCCCGCAGCGACGTGAACCACCGTTCACCGTGCGGAACTTGATCCCGGCTGCCTCCAGAATGACCGGATGATGATCCCGTCATCCCCTTTCGTACGGTACGCGGCCAGGAACGGCGAGCGATGAACGCGCCCGTCTCCCCCGAGCTCTCGACCTCTCCCCCAAGCTCTCGACTCCGGTCGAGCAGGGAAGACCCCATTGAGCAGGGGGGACCTCCGTCGGCCGTCGACCGCTCGGCCGCCCTGACGCCCGCGGTGATCGGCACCGTGCTGGTGATCGTCGCCGGCTGGCTGCTCCTCTCCACGGTGCCCCGCACGCTCGATGAGGAGCGGGCGTTCGCGGCCGCGCCCGGCTGCCCGGTCGCCGAGGTCTCCATGGAGTGCAGGCACACCGTCGCGGCGACCGTGACCTCCGCCGCGGCCGACCACAGACATCGCTCGACGTACTACTGGCTGGGCTTCGGCCATGTGCAGGACGGGCCCGGGCCGCTGTCCGGGCGGCTCAAGTCCAGCCCGTTGGGGACCGGTTCGCCGAAGCGACCCGCCCTGGCGCCGCGCCGCGTCAAAATGGACGGCCGCGCCCCGGTGTTCGCGGCCGTGCGCCCCGGGTCGGGGCTCCGACTCACGTACTGGCGCGGGGAGGTCAGGTACGTCGAGTTCCAGGGGCTGCGCCAGTACACGGCGGCCGATCCCCGGGGCGGCTACCGGTTGCCGCTGGCCGCGGCGCTCGTGCTGCTCTCCGTAGGAGGGGCGTGCCTGCGCAGCGCGTACTGCTGGGTCCGGCGCGCCGAGCCGCCCGCGCACGAGCCCTGGCGGCTCACCGTGCCGCTGGCGGCGGTGCTCCTCATCTCGTGCTTCGCCTTCGGTACGCCCTGGGTCACCGGCGGGGTGCCGACCGCGCTGCTGCTCACCGCGGTCGGGGCCGTGCCCGTCCTGGCCGGGGCCGCGTGGCTGACGCGCCGACACCACCGGCGCACCACCGACACGATCAGGGTGACTCCGCTGGCCCCCCTCGGCGAGGTGTGCTTCCCCGGCACGATCCTCGGCGAAGTCCCGTACAGCCACGAGGGGTTCGGCCACCTGGTGGCCGCCCCGGGGCTACTCGCCTCCACCCCCGACCCGGCCGGCCGGTTCGCCCGCCGGCCCGTGCCCCGCACCCTCACGGCCGTCCGGGTCCGCCCGCCCTACTGGACCGACCCGGGACCCCGGCCCGCCCCCGGCGCGCAGGTGGTGGAGTGCCGGGACGGGGCGACCCCGGTGTATGTGGTGACCGAACAGCGCTACACCGCCTTGGTGTTGGGCGCGCTCAGGCGACCGGCGGAGGCCCAGCTGCGGGTGGGCAGCGGTACAGCGAGGACGTAGTGGCCGCGCCTACTCGCCCGGGACCTCCGCCGGGCAGCTCGTGCCCTCCCGCGGCACCGTGCCGTCCGCGAAGAAGGCGTCCACCTTGGCGCGGATGCACTGGGAGGCCGAGTACGCGCCGTGGCCCTCACCCTCGTATGTCATCAGAACACCGGAACCGAGCCGTTTCGCTGTGTCCTGGGCCCATGGGTACGGGGTCGCCGGGTCGCCCTTGCCGCCGACGACCAGGATCTTGGGCGCGCCGGGATGGTCTATCCGCCTGATGTAGTCGGTGCCCGCGGGCCACCCCGCGCAGGCGACGGCCCGCCCGGCCGATCCGGGCCCGAAGTACGGGGATTCCTGGGTGAGTTGCTTCTGTACGGCGTCGAACTCCTTGACCGGGTCGGCCGGCCGTACCGGATCGTCGGCGCAGTTGATCGCGAGCATCGCCTCGTTGGAGTTGTCGGCGGGCGGGTAGTCCATGCCCTCGTTGAGCGAGGCCAGGACGGTGGGGTCGTCCTCCTGGAGGAGGGCGGCGATGCCCGCGGACAGCGTGGGCCAGGCGGCCTGGCTGTAGAGGGCGGCCTGGACCGCGCTCTGGAGGTCGTCACCGGTGAAGTCCTGGTCGTCGGCGCCCGTCACCGTCTTCCCGTCGGCGAGCTTGGCGACCGCCGTCTCGAACGTGCCCTTCACCTCCGCCGGGCTGGTGCCGAGCTCGCAGTTCTGCTGCGCGCAGCCCGCGAAGAACGCGTCGAGCGCCTGCTGGAAACCCTTGGTCTGCGCCAGGGCGTCCTGCTCGGCGGTGCCCTGCAGGGTGTCGACGGCGTCGAGGACCATCCGCCCGGTCTTCTTCGGGAACTGGCTCGCATAGACCGCGCCGAGCCGCGTCCCGTACGAAATCCCCAGGTAGTTGAGCTGCTTGTCGCCGAGCACCTGGCGCAGTACGTCCATGTCGCGGGAGGCGTTGACGGTGCCGACGTGGTCGAGGACCGGACCGGTCTTCTGGCGGCAGGCCTCGGCGATCCGCCGCGCCTCGGCGACCGCGGCGGCGCCGGTGTCCGGCCCGCCCCGGCTCTCGCCGTCCAGCTGCGCAGGCTCGTCCTCGCCGCCGCAGCGCACGGGGGAGCTGCGCGCGACCCCGCGCGGATCGAAGCTCACCAGGTCGTAGTGCTTGCCGATCCCGGCGGCCTCGCCCCGGAACGCGGCCAGACCGTCGACCCCGGAGGCGCCGGGCCCGCCGAAGTTGAAGACGACGGAGCCCTTGCGGTCCTTACCGTGTGCCCCGGTCTTGAAACGGGCCAACGCCAGCGAGATGGCCCCCTTGCCGAGGTCCGCGTAGTCGACCGGGACACTGAGGGTGCTGCACTCCATCTCCCGTACGGAATCGAGGAGTTCACCGGTCTGGCCCTCGGTCGGCTTGCACGGCTCCCAGCCGATCTTCTGCTGGTAGAACCGCCCGAGATCCGGCCCCGGCTCGGCGGCGCGGGTGAGCGCCGCGGGGCCGATGAGCGCCAGGACCGCCGCTGCGGCCCCGGCCGCGATCGCACGTCGAGCGAGCATCGACTCACCCTTCCAGGTAGCCAAGCCCCTCGTTCAGGCTAAGCGCTCCGCGGGAAGGGCGGCCATTCGACTGCGGGGCGGCGGGGGCGAGGGGCGGCGGGCGGGGGCTGGCGGCGAGGAGCCGACGGGCCGGGGCTGGCGGCGAGGAGCCGACGGGGGCGCAGCCGCTTCCTCCGGCCGCGCCCCTCAGCTCCCTCACGCTCGGTAGCCGCCCTGTGCCTGCTCCCCGTGCTCCCCCTGCTTCTCGCGCTTCTCCCGCTTTCCCTGCTCCGCCAGCCACTCCGCGAATGAGGTGACGCCCTGGGCGTCGGGGCGGGCGGAGGCGAGGTGGCCGGCGCGGAGGGCTCGGCCCATGCGGCCGGGGATGGGGGCGGGCAGGAGGGCGGCCCTGCGCGCCGTGGTGGTGCGCCAGGTCGCGGCCAGGGTGCGCAGGTCGGTCCGCTCCGGGCCCGCCGCCTCGATACGGCCGTGACGCGGGGCGGCCTCGGCCGCGTCAGCGACGGCCCGGGCGGCTTCCACCGCGGCCACGGGCCGCATCGTCACGTCCTTCGGGGCGAGCAGGACGCGAGCCCGGGCCGTCGCCGTGAACAGCCCCGCGATCAGCTCGTGGAACTGCGTGGCCCGCACAATCGTCCACGGCACCGGGCCCGCCATCACGGCGTCCTCCTGGGCCACCTTGACCTTGTAGTACGGCATCGGCACCCGGTCGCAGCCCACGATCGACACGCACACATGGTGGCCCACACCCGCCGCGTGCTCCGCCGCGACCAGGCGCTTCGTGCCGTCCACGAGCGTGGCGCGCATGGTGCGCGGGGACGTGGAATTCGCCGCGTCGACCACCACGTCACAGCCGGCGAGCGCGGCCTCCAGGCCCTCGCCCGTGCACAGGTCGACCGGAAATTCGGCCGACCTCCGGCTCAGCACACGCACGTTGTGCCCGCGCGCCCGCAGCTCTTCGACGACATGGCGACCGAGCGTGCCGGTGCCTCCGGCGACGGCGATCTGCAGGATGTTCGTGTCGTCAGCGTCATTCATGTGGTCCGCCTCTGTGTGGTTCATGCCCAGGGGACGGGACGGCGCCGCGATCTGTGACACATACATGGGTGACTGTTAGACACAGGCTCTTAGTGGTGGAGGGATTCCGCGGCCTCGCTGTGGCCCTCGGGTTCCAGCTGGATCGTGGAGTGGGCCACGTCGAAGTGGTCCCCCACACAGCTCTGGAGCCGGGTGAGCAGGGCCCCGTATCCACCGTCCAGGGCGGCCTCCTTCACCACCACATGTGCGGTGAGCACAGGCATCCCGGAGGTCACCGTCCAACCGTGCAGATCATGTACGTCGACCACACCCGGCTCGTCGAGGAGATGGCGGCGCACTTCGGCGAGGTCCACGCCGACCGGGGCCGCCTCCATCAGCACGTGCAGGGCGTCGCGCAGCAGTCCGTACGTCCTCGGCACGATCAGCAGCCCGATGACGATGGAGGCGATCGGGTCGGCGGCCTGCCAGCCGGTGAACAGGATGACCAGACCGCCCACGATCACCGCGACCGAGCCCAGCGCGTCGCCGAGCACCTCCAGATAGGCGCCGCGCAGGTTGAGGCTCTTGTCCTTGGCGTCCTTCAGGAGCCACAGGCCCACGAGGTTCGCGGCGAGCCCGCCCACCGCGACCGCGAACATCAGCCCGCCCTTGACCTCGACCGGCTCGCTGAAACGGCCGATCGCCGACCACAGGACCCAGACGAAGATCGCGGCCAGGAGCAGGGCGTTCAGGACCGCCGAGAAGATCTCCACCCGGTAGAAGCCGAAGGTCCGGCGGGGTGTCGGAGCGCGCTGGGCAAGCGTGATCGCGCCGAGCGCGAGGGACACCCCGACCGCGTCGGTGAGGCTGTGCGCGGCGTCGGCGAGCAGCGCCAGGCTGCCGGAAAGCAGCGCGCCGACCACCTGGATGAGGGTGATCGACGCGCTGATGCCGATGGTCCACAGGAGCCGCCTGCGGTAGGTGCCGCTGAGCGTGCCGGATGCGGCGGAGGGCGCGCCGTGGTCGGGTCCCATGCGCGCCTCCTCGTGCGGGTGTGGCCCCCGCACATCAGAGGATCACGTGGCGTGGGCTCCCGCCACTGTGGGGACGGGGAGAGTGGGCGCCCACTCGGCCGACACAGGCAGCGACGGCACGGCAGGCCCCATAGGTGCGGCAGCCCCCACGGGCGCGGGCGCCACACTCGTCAGGGGCGGCGCGGCCACCGGCATCCCCACGGAGGGCACGACCGCCGTCGGCATCGTCGGCACCTCCGGCAGCCGCACCCGGTCCGCCGACGTTCCCGTTCCTGTGGGCCGCATCCACCCCGGGGCCGCCCCCGTCTGGGACGCGGTATGGGGGTGGCTGCCGTGCGGCAGGGCCTCCGGGAGGTCCTCGTCCCTGTAGCGGCGTACCGAGACATGCCAGTTCAGGATGCCCGCGATCCAGTCCTGGAGTTCGGCCACATAGCTGTCGAGCGCCGCCCGCCCCCGCTCGTCGAGCTCGAAGTCCTCGTGAAGAACGGGCAGTTCATTGTCGATGACGTGCTGGAACTGGCGCAGCCTCGACCGCATCAGGTCGTCGACGATGCGAAGACCCGTCGGGTAGTCGCAGTTGAAGAAGTTCTGGACGACGAGGACGCCGTTGTGCAGCGCGCCCTCGTACTCGATCTCCTTCTGGTACGAGAAGACGTCGTTGAGGAGGCAGCAGTAGTCGGCCGCCGCGTTCTCCATGCTGCGGATGGGGCCGCTCTCGTAGATCCCGGGCGGCAGTTGGCCCGCGTGGCGCAGCCGGGACAGGCTCATCGTGAGGTCGGAGCCGAAGGTGTACCGGCGCATCTCGATGTAGTCGACGGGGTCGGGGATGCGGTGCTGGGCCTGGTTGTGCAGCTCCCAGAGCCAGCTTTCCAGCATGACGTCGACGGACCGGCGGAAGGCCGCGCGGGCCTCGACGGACATCGGCCCGGCGGTGCGCGCCCACAGGTCGGCGAGGCCGCGCTCCATGGGGGTCTGCGCCAGCAGGCGCCCGGCCTCGGGCTCGTCCACCGGCATGCAGGCGGAGAGGCGTTCGTTGTTCGCCCGCGCCCCGGCCAGGTTGCGCGGACGCCCGTAGATCAGCGGGTAGTAGTCGTCGCCGTACGTGCCCCAGGTCAGCCATTGGGCGCTGAGTTCGAGCTCCTCCCGCGTGGCGTCGGGGTCGAGTCCGGCGGAGCAGAGCGCGAAGTTGTAGCCCGCCAGCTTCTCCCTGTCCCAGACGTCGTGGAGCAGCCCCATACGTTCCGCCCAGTCGAGCGACGACTCATGTGCGTGGGCCACATGTGGGCTGAGCGTCAGTGGGTACGGCACATCGAACTCGGGCAGCAGCGACGGGCCGACCTTCTGCAAGGGGACGTGCGTGAAGCTGCGCTGCCGGGCCTCGGCCGGGCGCCCGAACAGCGTCGTGACGTCGAGCGCCGAGGTACCGAGCACCCCCTCGAAGTGGGAGGAGCCGAGGAGGACGCCCTCGTTCATGTAGCGGCTGGAGCGCATGTGCCACTCGTGGCCACCGGACTGCCAGTCCTGAAGTCCCTTGACGTACGCCGCGACGCCCGCGCACTGGTCCGGCGTGAGGCCCTTCTCCAGGCACAGGGCCGGGACTTCGGTGAGCGCGGTGTTCTCGAACTGCTGGAGCCGCGAGGTCAGCAGGTCGTTGACGGCCTCGGCGGCCTCCTGTGTCGTGCACCCGAGAAACGTCTCAAGTACCAGGATGCCATTGCTGAGCTCGCCCTCGTCCTCGACCTCGCGCTGGTAGGAGAAGAGGTCGTTGCGCAGGTGGACGCCGTCGGCGAAGGCGTCGGTGAGGACCCGCAGCGGCCTCGACTCGGCTACGGAGGCCGGGAGTTCGGCGTTGGCGGCGTACTCGATGAGCCCGGCCGACCAGGGCGCGCCGCCCACCTTTCGGCGCATCTCGATGTACTCGACGGGGTTGGCGATCCGCCCCGCGTTGATGTTGGCGAGCTCCCACAGCGACTCGTTGAGCAGGTTGCGGGTGCTGACGGCGAAGCGCTCGCGCCACTCGTGCGTCATCGACGGGACGGTGCGAGCCCACAGGTCGGCGAGGCCCGCCTCGACCGGGTTGGTCGCCTCGGGGAACCCGTCGGCGAGATCCATCGGCATGAACGCGGGCAGCCGGTCGAGATACTCCTTGCCGCCCTTGCGGTCCAGGGTCCGTTTGAACATCTCCAGGAAGTGGTCGTCGAAGAAGAACACCCACACGTACCAGTCGGTGACCAGGGCGAGCTGTTCGGCGTCGCAGTCGGGGTGGGTGTACGAGCAGAGCAGCGCGTAGTCGTGCGCGTCGAGGTCCTTGAGCTCCCAGATCCCGGATCCCTCCAGCATGCCCATCTGCCGGGCCCAGCTGCGGGAATGCGTTCTGGCGGACTCCAGATGGCGATTGAGCCGGGCCGGATACGGCAGATAGAAATCCGGCAGGACAAAAGGCTGGCTCACTGCGGTGGCCCCTCCTGATACGCACATGCCTGGTACGCACGTGATGGTCCGGCCCGAACTACCCCGCCGGGCCCGGGCCATTCGGGGGCCGTACGTCTGCCATACGAAAGCGTGAGCCGATTCGAAAAGGGGGGCGGGCGGGGCGCCTATGGGGGTGGGGACCCCTTGCCGAGCCCGCCAGATACCGCCCCCGGGTGTCCGAGTGCCCCCGGTGTCCACGTGCCCCGACCGCCCCGGGTGTCCACGTGCGCTGCCGTCCGCTGCCGTCGATCATCTAGGCATGAACACAACCCTTCGGCTCGCCCAGCAGCCCGAGGCCGACGAGCTGCTCGGCCGCAGCCCGCTGGCCGCCCTGGTCGGCATGCTGCTCGACCAGCAGGTCCCCATGGAGTGGGCGTTCTCCGGCCCGTACACGATCGCCCAGCGCATGCACGTGGACGATCTCGACGCCGGAGCCATCGCCGCGTACGCCCCGGAGGCCTTCGCGGAGCTCCTCAAGGAGAAGCCGGCCGTACACCGCTACCCCGGGTCCATGGCCAAGCGGATCCAGCAGCTCTGCCAGTTCCTCGTCGAGGAGTACGGGGGTGACGCGGCCGGGGTGTGGACGGGCGTGGCGTCCGGCGCCGAGCTCCTGGCCCGCCTTCAGGCGCTGCCCGGATTCGGCGAGCAGAAGGCGAAGATCTTCCTCGCCCTCCTGGGCAAGCAGCTCGGGGTCCGCCCCAAGGGGTGGCGCGAGGCCGCGGGGTCTTATGGCGAGGCGAACTGCTTCCGCTCGGTGGCCGACATCACCGGGCCGGAGTCGCTGACGAAGGTACGGGCGTACAAGCAGGAGGCGAAGGCCGCGGCGCGGGCGGCGAAGCCGGCGAAGTGAGCGCCGGGGGGCGGGACCCGCACCCCCCCCCGGCATGGAGAAGGGGATCCGGATCGGCGCGTCCGGTCGGCACCGGCCGTCCCAGAACAGCGCGCCCAGTTGCGTCGCGGGGCCGGTGAAGCCGTATCCGGCGGCGATGGAGAAGAGGACGGCGGTGACGGGGAGGACGCCTCAGGGGGGCGCGGACGCATCGACGCACGCTGGTCCCCGATCCCGCGCTCCGGTTTCGTCCGGCCCGGCGGCGCCTATGGGCTCGGGAGCGGCCGCCGTCCGGTCGCTGTCGGTCATGACGGGCCCCCCGCGTCGGGTTGCGTCAGCTTTGCCGGGACTTGCCCAGGATTGCACTCGCGCTCCATGGCTGCGCCCGGAGCCGCTCGCCCGGTAGGCTTTCCGTGTGATCTTCAAGCGCATCGGAAGCGGGCGGCCGTACCCCGACCACGGCCGGGAAAGCACCCGGCAGTGGGCGGACGTCGCGCCGCGCCCGGTCCGGCTCGATCAGCTCGTGACCACCAAGGGGCAGCTCGACCTGGAGACCCTCCTCGCGGAGGACTCCACGTTCTACGGCGACCTCTTCGCGCACGTCGTGAAGTGGCAGGGCGACCTCTACCTGGAGGACGGGCTGCACCGGGCGGTACGGGCAGCGCTGCAGCAGCGCCAGGTTCTGCACGCCCGCGTACTCGAAATGGACTGAGTCCGACAGCCGGGTGAGCCTTTCGGACCCTTTGACGCGCATACGGGCGCACACGCGCGCCAACCGTTGATCATTTAGTAGGCATCATCACGGGTCGGCACTACCCTGCGCCTATGAGCATGCTCACTCCCCCCGGCATGGGCGGAAAGTACCGCATCAAGGGTGACGCGTACCCGCGGATGCGACGTCCCCGAAGGCGCGGCCGGCTGATCCTCGCGCTGGTCGGCGCGGTCCTGGCCCTCGGCCTGATCGGCTGGGGGACGATCCAGCTCATCGACGTGTTCGGCGGCGGCGGGAAGTCGAAAGCGGCGGCCCGGCAGAAGGACTGCCCCACGCCCGCCGCCTCGGGCGCCCCCCAGGCGCTGCCCAAGCCCGCGCAGATCACCGTCAACGTCTACAACGCGACCCCGCGCGCGGGTCTGGCCAAGGCGGTCGCGGACGAGCTGAAGAAGCGCGGCTTCGCGATCGGCAAGGTCGGCAACGCGCCCGGGGAGTACGACAAGAAGGTCCCGGGCAACGGGGTGCTCCTGGGCGCCCCCGCGGCCACCCGCGGCCCGTTCTCCGTACTCGGCGCACAGCTCAAGGGCGCGGCGCAGAAGACCGACACGCGCAACACGCCGGACGTCGATCTCATTCTGGGTACGACGTTCGCCGACCTGAACACGCCCAAGGACGCGGACACGGCCCTGGCCGCCCTGGCCAAGCCCGCACCCGCGCCCTCGGGGAAGTGCTGAGGACCCTCCAAGAGCCCTTCGAAGGGGCCTACTCGGCCGTCCCGTACATCCGGTCGCCCGCGTCGCCCAGGCCCGGCACGATGTAGCCGTGCTCGTTCAGGCGCTCGTCGACCGAGGCGGTCACCACGGTCACCGGCGTACCCGCCAGCTCGCGCTCCATGAGCTCGACGCCTTCGGGGGCGGCGAGCAGCACCACGGCGGTGACGTCGTCCGCGCCGCGCTTGATCAGCTCACGGATCGCCGCCACCAGCGTGCCGCCGGTCGCCAGCATCGGGTCCAGGACGTACACCTGGCGGCCGGAGAGGTCCTCGGGCATGCGGGTCGCGTACGTGGAGGCCTCCAGGGTCTCCTCGTTGCGGATCATGCCGAGGAAGCCCACTTCGGCGGTCGGCAGCAGGCGCACCATGCCGTCGAGCATGCCGAGACCGGCCCGCAGGATCGGGACCACCAGCGGACGCGGGTACGAGAGCTTCACGCCCGTCGTCGGCGTCACCGGCGTCTCGATGTCCACCTGCTCGGTGCGCACGTCCCGGGTGGCCTCGTAGGCGAGCAGGGTGACCAGCTCGTCGGCGAGCCGCCGGAAGGTCGGGGAGTCGGTGCGCTTGTCGCGCAGCGTGGTGAGCTTGTGCGCCACGAGAGGGTGGTCGACAACATGGATCCGCATGACGACCACAGTAACCGGGGCGTAGCGGCCCCGCGTCCCACCTGCTGCCCTTTCGTGCTGGCGTCAAGCGCCCGAACGGGGGGAAGGTGGGAGACAGGAGACGACCCCGGGGCGGTGTGAGCCAATGCCGGACGAGTACGACGCGGAGTCACAACCGGAGAGCGACGCGGATCGCCGGCGGCGGCGCGCCCAGTTCCTGCGCGAACTGCACGAGGCCAAGGCGCTGCGCGACCGGGTGCAGCCCCGACGCGCCCGCGCGGCCCGAATGCGCCAGGCCATGCGCATGCGAACCTTCCGCTGGTGACCCGCGGAACCGGCGGCCCCCGCCCGCGATCGCGGGGATCGAAAACCCTTGCCGTGGCGGCCCGAACCCCTGATCCCGGCGCGTCGCACGTCGTGATCACGGCGCGTCGAACCGTGTGATCACAGGGGGTCGGACCCCGCGATCCGGGCGACCGAAAAAACGCAACCGCGGAAGAACTCTCGCAACGGCGGTGTTTTCTGCCACGATTCCGAATGAAGCCACAGCCGGGGGGACCCCCAACCGGCACGCCTATGACCAGTGGGAGAGTCACGGTGTACTTCGCCGCACTGCTCGCGCGCACCGAAGACGGGTGGGAAGCGAGCGACACAGAGCTCGACGATGTGGAGACGCTGTCAGACCTGGCCGACCTGGCCCGGGAAGCAGCCGCCGACGGGGCCGACGACACGGTGCTCGTCTTCATCGAGCAGGAGGACGCCTGGTTCGGCGTCGTCCGCGTCGACGGCGAGGAGGACCCCCGCGTCTTCGTCTCCAACGCCGCCGTCGCCGCCCGCTCCTCGTACGGGGCCATGCTCACCGACGAACTGCTCGGCCACGACCAGGACGACGAGGAGGACGTGCTGGACACCCTTGACCTCGACGGCACGGAGGACGGCTACGAGGACGAAGCGGCCGGGGCCGCGGACGAGCCGGACGGCGCCGATCCGTCGGACGGCCCCGCACCGGCCGGGCCGCTCGGCGAGAGCGCGATCCTCGCCGACCTCGGGGTGAGCGAGCGCCGCCTCCTGGCGCTCGACGGCGACGCCCTCGTGACGATCGCGGACGCGCTGGGCGCGGCCGAGGTCCTGGAGGCCGTCCGCTAGTGCTCCACCCGCACGATCCCGTACGCGAGCGGTGGGCGGAGCCGATGCGCTCCGCCCTGGCCGGGGCGGCACGGGCCGAGTCGGCCGGCGATGTGCCGGTCGGCGCGGTCGTGCTCGCCCCGGACGGCGCGTTCCTCGCGGCCGGCCACAACGAACGCGAGGCGACCGGCGATCCGACCGCGCACGCGGAGGTCCTCGCGATCCGGCGCGCGGCGCTGAAGACGGGCGAGTGGCGGCTGACCGGCTGCACGCTCGTCGTCACCCTGGAGCCGTGCGTGATGTGCGCGGGCGCCATCGTGCAGTCCCGGATCGACCGGGTCGTCTACGGGGCCCGCGACGAGAAGGCGGGCGCCGCCGGTTCGCTGTGGGATCTCGTACGCGATCAGCGCCTCAACCACCGCCCCGAAGTGATCGCGGGCGTCCTCGAAGAGGAGTGCTCCGCGCAGCTGACGGCCTTCTTCCGGCAGCGGTGACCCAGCTCTCCCCGAACCGATTTCAAAGCACGGCCCACCTTGGGCTAAGCTCTCTCTCGGTAGCGTGTCCGAGCGGCCGAAGGAGCTCGCCTCGAAAGCGAGTGTGGGGAAACTCACCGAGGGTTCAAATCCCTCCGCTACCGCCAGTAACACCCCTCTGACCAGGGAAAACTTGGTCGGAGGGGTGTTTTGCGTGTGGACATGGTGTTGTCGTGACAACACGCGGACGCAGCGGCACAAGTCACTTCCCTTGTATTGCGGGGCAGTTCCAGCTTCCTACGGAGGGATCCGTGAGGGAGGCAATCAAGCCCTCGCCCGCCCCACCCGTAAGTCTTAGGGCGGCACGGCGTCGCGCAGCCCGCCCCTGGAGTGGCCTTGACAGGCCTGCGGGATGACCGCCCCTTCGCCCTTGGCCCCGCCTAGACTGAACCGTGGGAGGTGTGTGGTGACCGTCACTGAGGATCGGCCGCAGATGCTGGCCGAGGAGTTCGAGCGCATCGCCGCCGCCGCCGAGCGCGAGGGCGTCCGGATGGAGTTCATCCACGGCAGGCTGGGAGTCAAAGCGGTGCCGGACGGCGACCACGACGAGATCATCCGCTGGCTGATGGAACGCTGCATGCAGCACCGCCCCGATCTGTGGCTCTACCCCGAACGCGGCCTGCGCATCGAGCAATATCGCAAGGGCCATGCCAAACCCGACGGCACCCTGGCAGCCAAGGGCAGCTTCGCCGGCCAGGGCGAATGGGCCGATCCCGGCCAGGTGGTCATGGTCGTCGAGGTCACCTCGTACGACAGCGACACCGACAAGCGTGACCGCGAGGAGAAGCCGGGCGCCTACGCACAGACCGGTATCCCCGTCTATCTGCTGATCGACCGGGCCACCTGCGAAACCCTCGTCTACACCGAACCCGACGGCAACGCCTACGCCAACCTCACCCGCCGCCCCTTCGGCCGCACCATCGAGCTGCCCTCCCCCGTGGACATCACCCTCGACACCGAAGCCCTCAAAGACTGGGTGCGTTGACCAACCGCACTTGGGTCTCCGGCAACGCGGCCGGGCGGCCGCCCGCATAACCCGCGTGAGCACCTGCGGCGGCCGGAGACCAGGTGATACGGCCCGTCCGCAGCGTGAACAGCACACACTTGCGCCATTGCCCAGCCACATATCCAGCCACACGTCCGCGAAATCGACCTCCGCTTCCTCGCCGGGGTTCTTCGTCTGCGGGACCGTTCCCTCCAGATGCCAGCGGCCTTCGTTGGCCTCCAGTACCAGCTCAGGGCGGCGCCGGGCCACGTAGTCGCGGACCGTGGTGTAGCCAGCGCATTCGAAGTCATGCTCCGCGGCCAGGCGTTCCCGGATCCGGTTAACCGTGTGCTTCTGCTTCCGCGGCGCGTTCAGGTCCTCGCGCAACATCGCGTCGATGAAGCCCTTCACCAGGTCCAGCACACTCCGGCGGGGCGGCGGCTGCTTCCGCTTCAGCGGCACCGCATGGGCCAACGCCTTCGCCACCGTCCTACGCGACACCCGATACCGCTGGGCCAGAACCCGCTGCGACACCGTCGAATCCTGCCGACGGTCCCGGCGAATCTGCTCAAAGATCCACTCACGCGACCTGTACACACGGATCTCCTGACACGACCGTGATCAACAAGCAAAGCGTGAGGGGCCAAATAGCCCACCAGCCCGATTACTCCATCGGCACCCGCCCCGCCCCTCGGTGGTCCCCAGACTCACCGAGACCCCAGTGGCTCCCGAACCCGCCGCCCTACTGGTTCCCGTTCACCCCGACAGAAACAGACCTAGATCACTTTGACGAAATATAAGAGAGGAAGGAGGAACTGCTGCGTGCTATTAGGGCTAGGGTGCAGACTTAAGTCCACAAAAACCCCGCTAACGATACCGGCTGGGCGCGTACTCTATACGTCTGGTGTCTCACACGGAAACCTGAGTGGCCAGAAGATCCTTTGTGTGAGGTAGACATGCGATTCAACCCGCCTCCGGACTGGCCCAAACCTCCGCCAGGATGGGTTATGCCTTCAGGATGGCGCCCGGACCCGTCCTGGCCACCACCTCCACCGGGCTGGCCGCTTTGGGTCGAGGGGAGCCCGCGATCAAATGGCGGCCGAGGAGCGGTCGCTCTAGCCTTGGCAGGGTTTCTTGTCGTGATCGGCTCTCGCCTCACGTTGTTCGAAGTCAAGACGAACAGCTATTTCATCATTTCCCAGCAGAATCAGGGAGCTCGCCGTTCTCTCCTGTTCTACGGGCTGGCTCTCATCGGGTTTGGTCTCTTCAGTCACATGTACCCTCGTGCCAGATTCTGGGGAATGGCGGCAGTCTTGTTGTCGACTGGCGCTCTCATCGTCATGTCCGTGGCCATCATGGCCGGGGCTGCGGGAGTTGACGAGGAAACAGGGTTCGGGACGATCAGAAACGTCCATTTCGATCCCGCAGAGGGAGCCTTCTGTGTTCTGATCGGATCAGTCGTGGCCTTCGTGGCCGGAGTCAACATGCTGCGAACGGCATCGGGAGCTCCGCGCAAGTCCACCCCCATCATCTGGGTCCGTCCCGGTGAGTGGGATTGAGGTAAGTGATTATGCAGCCTCCGGAACCGTCAATGAGTGATCGGGCCGAGTTCCAAGCGCAAGCACGGGATCAGGCCCGCATTTTCCAGGCCCAGAGGGATCTGATCATTGCGGAACGAGATCTGCACATCCACTATGTGTCCGGCGTGCAGCAAGTGCGGCGGATCCACCGGGAGAGCCTTCTCGGAGAATGCCCGTACCCGGGACTGGTCGAGTTCAGTACGGAGCAGTCCCAGTGGTTCTTCGGGCGGGATGAGTTGACAGCCGAAATCATGGTAAGACTCACTGCGCGCCTGCAGCGTGGCGGCCCGTTGGCCTTGATCGGCCCTACTGGAGCCGGTAAGTCCTCGCTGTTCCGGGCCGGGCTGGTGCCAGCCATTCAGCGAGGTGCATTAGGGATACCCGGATCAGCGGCATGGCCATGTCTTCTGTTCACCCCTACTGCGGAACCGGTGAAATCCTTGACTTCGGAAGTTGCCGGGACAGTCGGGGTCAGAATGTGGGCGGGTAATGTGCCGCAGTACATTACCATGATACGTGGCGCATTGAGCGAACAAGTCGCCCATGAGTCGACTGCGGAACGGCGACTGCTGCTCGTCATTGATCGCTTCGAGGAACTATTCACGCAATGCGCTGATCATCAGCAGCGTCGTGACTTTGTAGCCCTGATCTCGGCTCTGACGAAACCGGACCGTGATGGCGCGGCCCCCGTCGCACTGATCGCCTACGGTCTTCGCTCAGACTTTTACGATAAATGCGCCGAGTATGCAGAGTTGCGGAAATCCTTACAGAGCGATCAAGTCTTGATCGGACCGTTGTCCGAGGAGGGGCTGCGGGACGTCATCCGCCTCCCGGCCCAGGATGTCGGACTGGATATTGAACCCGGACTGACGGAATTACTGCTGCGTGATTTCAAAGCCAATCTCTCCACTCGGACATTCTCTGGGGCTGTCGCTGGTGCTTCAGGATGGTTTGAAGCGAGCCACCTCCCCTTGTTGTCTCACGTGCTGCGAGCCACTTGGCAGCAGAAGCGCGGCAACCTCCTCACGGTTGAGGGGTACCAGGCCACTGGCGGTATCAGTCATGCCGTCGTCACCACCGCCGAGAACGCCTTCAACAAACTGGACCCACAAGGGCGGAAGGCGGCGCAATCGCTTCTCCTGCGCCTCGTCAGGGTCGGTGACGGAGTCGCCAACACGAGGCAGCGTGTGCCCCGCACCGACCTCCTGAACACGTGTGGCGATCCCGCCGTCGTTACCGGAGTCATTGAGTCGCTCACCAAGGACCGGCTGCTGGTCCAGGAGTGGGACACCGTTGAGATCATTCACGAGACATTGCTGCATGCATGGCCGCGCCTGCGACGATGGGTCGAAGAGGATCGGGCCAACACGCTCGTGCGGCAGAGACTGGAGGAAGCCGCCACGAACTGGAGCCGCAATCATCGTGACTCAAGCATGCTCTTCCGGGGGAGCCAGTTGGAGGACGCCTGCCGGCTCGGGAGTGGCGTGACGAACAAGTCACTACCGGGCTCCTGCGTTAGAGAGTTCCTAGCGGCTTCGCGACGACAGCAACAGCGTGAAACCCTCATCCGGCGCACCGCGCTCATATTCTTGATATTGGCGACCTTGTTCTCATCCGGCGCTGCAGTTTTCGCATTCCAGAAAAGTGATGACGCCGAGACCGAACGAAACAAAGTGATAGTCAAGCAAATAGCGGAGGAGGCCAACGCTCTCCGTAACGATGATCCGCACCTCGCGTCCCAACTCGATCTCATTGCCTATGGGATGCGACCAACCCCCAGTCTATACACTCGACTATTGGCCGACGCGCAAGTCGCACTGCCCGTGCCGAACGGATTTGCCAACAGTCTGGCATTCAGTCCGGATGGCCGCACACTCGCCAGCAACGGCAATGGTAGTGGTGGCAGTAGTGAGAATCGGGCTCTGCAGCTATGGAAAATGACGGACCAGTTCCATCCAACGCTCCTGGGCACGGTCACCGTTCCCCTGAGCACCGACACTTCGCTTGCGTTCAAGGACAGCCGCACTCTCGCGGTCGGAGGCACCAGCAACGGCAGAGCGACGGTCAGGCTCTGCGATCTCACGGATCCCTCCCACCCCGCGCTGCTGGAGCCAGCGCTCACCGGGGCCGGCAACCTCATCTCCTCCATCGCATTCAGCCGAGACGGGCGGACGCTCGCCGCAGGTGACGGCGTCAACGTGCGTCTCTGGGACACCACTGATCGTGCTCACCCAGTAGCCCTAGGAAAGACACCAGCAGGTCACACCAACACCATCAGTTCAGTGGCCTTCAGCCCGGACGGACGGACCCTGGCCAGCGGGGGTGGCGATGAGCAGGTCCGCCTGTGGGATGTGACCGACCGGATGCACCCCATGCCCCTGGGGGAACCCCTGCGTGGTTCGACCAACACCGTGGAATCAGTCGTCTTCAGCCCCGACGGACGAACGCTGGCCAGCGGCAGCCTGGACAAACAGATCCGGCTCTGGGACGTGACGGAGCGGGCCGAGCCGAAGCCCCTGGGGCAACCTCTCGTCGGCCACACCAGCTTCATCAAGACGATTGCCTACAGTCCCGATGGCAGCACTCTGGCCAGCGGCAGCTTCGATGAGCACATACGCCTTTGGGACGTCAGGGATCGGGTCAGCCCGAAGCCCCTCGGCGAGCCGCTTGTCGGGCACACGGAGTTCGTCGTCTCCGTCGCGTTCGCCCCGGACGGCCTCACCCTGGCCAGCAGCGGCATGGACCGAAAGATCCGACTATGGCCCATGAAGGCCGACAGGGCGATCCGCCGCATATGTGAAACCACCGCCAGCGCCCTGACACCCGCCAAATGGAAACAGCACATTCCCGTACTTGCGTTCAAGCCGCCGTGCGGTTGACATCCCGATTCCCGGACCATGCCGATCAACTTCCAGACCGGGCCAGCAGACTTGCCGAGGGGACGGGGCTCAAGGCCACGGGGTGAAGCAGACAGCGTTCGCGGCGGGTCGAGGCTGTTCGGCCTATGGCTGGGCCCCAATGGCCCGTGCCACGCTGGTCGTTGGCCAACTGGCAATGATGGAGTAGAGGAGGCATGTGATGGATCCGATCACGCTGGCAGCAGCGACTGCTGTGGTGGGGGCGATGGCCACAGATGCCTGGCAGCAGACGCGGGCCTCGGTCGTGGAATGGTGGCGCCGTGTCCGTCCGGACCAGGCCGACAGTGTGGATGCAGCTCTGTCCGAGGCACGGACGCAAGTTCTTGCCGCGCGGCAGAGCGAAGACGTCGACAGGGAAGCCGCTTTGGTGACGGAGTGGCAGAACCGGCTGCGGCTGCTGCTGCGCGAGGATCCCTCGCTGGGGCGCGAGCTGCAGCGGCTCGTGGACGAGGAGATCGCTCCCTCGCTGCCGGATGAGGAGCAAGCCCGTGCCGGGTCGTTGTCGATGAAGGCTACGGCTTCGGGACACGGGCGGGTCTACCAGGCGGGCCACGATCAGCACATCACCGAACGGTAAGCACCTCAGTGGGCTCTACCTTTTTGCCCCGGTTGGTCCTCCCGTTCGTAGGGTGGAGGCACCCAGGGATGAAGTGACCCCTGGCTTCCCCCGAGTGTCGTGACACCTGTTTGGGGACGGATGCCGACCTCAGGTGGGCACTGACCGTCTCCTGCTTGGGCCTCATGTGATGACCCCCTCTTTCGCGGCCTGTGAACGGCTGGCGTCCCCTTGGCCGAACTTTCCGAAGTGGCGCCGCTGGAAGCCTCAAGCCGTCACACTGTGGTGAAGGAGTCGCGACACTTCGTTACCAGGGGGACGCGTGCGTGGCCATGACTCCAGCAGCTACGACGCGGGGAAGGCCGGGCCAGCCGAGGTGATGAGCGCGGTGCTCATGATTACATCCGACTCCGAGCTGGATCCTGAGGCTTCCGAGCAGCTGGCGCGGCAGCTGCGGTCCGAGATAGCCGAGTTGGACCTCGACTCCGTCCGTGCTCTCCCGGCTGGGACGGTTCCTGACGGGGCGAAGGCTGCTGACCCGGTCACGCTGGGGGCGATCGTCGTCTCCCTGAGCACGGCGGGGGGAGTGCTCTCCTCGCTCGTCGAGACCCTGCGGGACTGGCTGGGCCGGCAGTCTGCACGACACCGGATCTCCTTGACCGTCGACGGTGACACGATCCAACTGGAGAGGGCGACCTCCGACGAGCGGCGTGACCTGATCGCGGCCTATATCCGCCGCCATTCCGGGCCGTAGCCATGGGACGCCGACTGACGCTGTTGATCGCCGCATACACCTACCAGGACACTGGACTCAAGGCGCTGACCTCGCCCGCACACGATGCGGAGGCATTGGCCACCGTCCTCGCACATCCTGACATCGCAGGGTTCGAGGTCACGCTTCTCGTCAACGAGCCGCATTACCGGGTCGGCGAGGCCATCGCGGACCTCTATCGCGGCCGACGGCGCGACGACCTCACTCTGTTGTACTTCACCGGCCACGGGCTCAAGGACGACGGCGGTCGGCTCTATCTGGCGACGACCAACACCCGGCGCGACAGCCTGCTGTTCACGTCCATTCCCGCCGAGCAGGTCGACCAGTCCATGTCCGGCTGTATGTCCCGGCAGAAGGTTCTGATCCTCGATTGCTGCTACAGCGGTGCCTTCCCCGCCGGATACACGGCCAGAGCCGATACCCAGGTACACACCCTGGAACGTTTCCAGGGCCGGGGGCGGACCGTTCTGACCGCGTCCGACGCCACCCAGTACTCGTTCGAGGGCAACAAGCCGCACGGAGCAGCACAGCAGTCGGTGTTCACCCGCCACCTGGTGGCGGGCCTGCGGGACGGCAGCGCCGATCTCGACGGCGATGGAGACATCGCTCTGGACGAGCTGTACAGCTATGTCCATGACCGAGTTGTGGACGAAATGCCTCAGCAGCGTCCCAAGCGGCTGGACAACGTAGAGGGCCGGATCATCATCGCCCGAAACGTCAACTGGGCCCTTCCGGCGTACCTGCGTCATGCCCTCGACAGCCCGCTCACCACCGACCGGCTTGCCGCCCTGGACGGGCTCGCCCATCTGCACCGCATCGGCAACGGCCTGGTGCGCCAGCACGTAGCGCGCGAGATCCAACGCCTCATCGAAGACGACAGCAGGGCCGTTTCAGCTGCAGCAGCCCGGCTCCGGGCAACCCATGCACAGGCCCTCAGGAGCGACGAGGTTCCGGGGCCGTCCCCCACTGAGGCACCGCCGTCTCTACCGATGGTCCGTCCAGTTGCCGAGGTGCGGCAAGCACCGCCCGATGCCGCTCCTGGATCCACACCGGCACGGGAGCCGGCAGGTCCGGCGCGGCGAACGGCCACGCAGCCCGCCCGCGCCGCGACACGCGCACGGGACCTCGTGCAGCGCATTCGGGCCACAGGCATCCCCGGCCTCTCCGCAATACTGGCTGCCGGACTTATCGCCACCGGTATCGGCCTCCCCGATATGTCCAGCCGCTTGTACCCCATCGTCACAGCCGTGGTGGTACTGCTTGCAGGAATCTGCACGCTCCTGCCTCGTACGAGATCAGTGATCGGGCCGGGGCTGGTGCTCGGTGCCGCAGCCGCCTCCACCTGGGGACTGGTCTCCCTTCTCGTCAATGCGCTCAGGGGGCACAGCGACGTACTGTTTGGACTCCTGCTGGCCGGATATCTGGTTCTGTTGGCTGCGGCTTGTCTTGTGACACTCATGCTGAAGAGGACCCGGGCCATTCGTGTTGGACTGCGTCGGCCAAAGAATCCGCTGGCCTGGGCGGCAGTTGTCCTTGCCGGAGCCGGTACGGCCACTGGAGCATGGGCGCAATTCCTGCTGCACGGTGCAGCCACTTGGGGGTCCTACTTCGATTGGCAATACCTGGCGATGACCGTGACGGCGGTGAGTGTGCCACTCTGGTCCGCGGTCGTCACGCCGCCCCAGTTCAGCCTTTCCGTCATCGCTGGTTGGGCCGGAGGCACGTCCGCCCTCTGGGCCTTCAGCTACTCCATTGCGTGGAACATCGCGTACAGCAACGTCTCCTTCGGCGCCGCATTACTGGTGCTCGCGGCCGCGGCGGCAGCCACGTCCCGCTGGTCCGTCACCACAGAACTGGTACGTCTGCGCCGTACCGTCCTGGTCGTTGCGGTGGTGGTGATCCCCGTGCTGACTGCCACCGCTGCACTCGTCATCGACCCGCGTGTTCTGCCCAGCCACTGAGACACTACGCGGAGCGATCATCGCGCAACCTCCACGGACGGGCTTTCAACGGATGTCGGGAAGGCTCAACCAGTAACCGCTTCCCGGTGCTCCCGTCCACGGACGGGACCTTCACGAAGGGCGACAATCGTCTCCTGCTTGGGCCTCATGTGATGTATCTACTCTTGCGCGGCCTGTGCGGCGATACGCTTCGTGAGGAGCACCGCGGGGAGCGGGCCGATGAGGTCGCACCGAGGAGGACACTCATGACGACTGCTGCTCTGGGCGGACCAGGTGTCCCGCCCATGCCCGAGAGAACTCCCCGGGCCCTGCGCGACGCCATCGCCCAGCACGCCCCACAGCTCCTCGCCGATTTCGATGCCCACTGGAAGCGGGACATCGCCGATGCGTACGACATCGCACCGGTTCCCGCGTTCATGGCCCGCTGGTGGGGCGAGTACGCCATCGCCCGCGACCCGCTCCTTGAGCAGAAGGTGCACCGCCTGGAGGACGAGGCCGGCGAGGCAAGCGACGCCGCCCGGGCCAAGGCCCTCCTTGAAGAAGCCGGACACCTCCGCCGTGCCGCCCGCCAGACGGAACCCGGCTGGTGACCGACGGCTTCATGGGACCACCCTGGCAAGCAGACTGGGTGGAAGCCGCACGCATCTACCGCGACGGTCTCCCCGACGAGGTGCGGAAGCAGATCAGGGACGGCACGGCAGAACTCATCACTGCCAAAAACCCCTACCTCCCCCAGGACTAGCTACCAGACGGCTACTACCTCGAACCCGCCCGTTCCAGCCGTCCGCGCGGCCCTCACATCCTCTACTTCGACCGCGGAAGAGGCTGGCTGCGTTTCACTTTCGTGGGCCGAGCCGAAGACCCGCAGATCGTCGTAGAGGAGATCTTCTGGCAGTGACCCGACGCCAGAACGGCACCTGCCAGGCATCGGCGACCGAGCACACCGGGAACCGGCCCAATCGGCCTAGCGGACGATGGCTGCGCTGTGGCCGCTAAGCACCCGGGACTGCTGGACACGACGCCGAAGGCAACCCTCCGTAGTCACCGAGGGGCGCGGTCAACCGCGCCCTGCCCTCTGGAGCTACGCCAAACTCACACGCCGGACAGGCTCCGTACGAAGATGCTCGACATCTTCCAACGACGCCCCGCTGAGGCGACGGCCTCTTGTCGGAGGCCCGCCCACCCCGTGTTGTCACGACAACACGGGACCCGATCCAGCAGGACGGAACAGGACGGTACAGGATCGAAACGCCCCGATTTTTCGGGCTCTCCGACAAAACCGCAGGTGAGACGCGTCACGCGGTCGGGTTCAAATCCCTCCGCTACCGCTTTCAACACCCCTCTGATCCGCGGAAACGTGGACCAGAGGGGTGTTTTGCATGTGGCCGGGCCTGGAGGGCCCCGACCGCCGCGCGCTGCTCCTGGGCTACTCGTCCTCGGCTACTCGTCCTCGATCGGGCTCACGTACTCCAGGGTCCACGTCTCCTGGAACTCGGCCTTGGGCGGCACGAGCGCGATCTGTGCGCCCCGGTGCTCGGCACGCCAGGCGAGCCCCTTGTCCGACAGGATCTTGACCCCGCCCATGACGCGCTCGAACGTGAACTTCGCCCACTCGGAGCGCGGCACGGCGTTCACGAAGAGCTTGTCCTCGGCCACGACGAGGCCCGCCGCCTCGTGATGGGCGAGGTGGATCACGTACGGCGCCCCCGGGACGTGCTCGGTGGGCTGGATGACCCAGTCCTGCTCGATCGGGAGAGGGTTCATACGGTCGGTGATGACGGGGGCGCCGTGCTTGACGGCGTACTCCGTGGCCGTCACCAGGGCGGACGGGCCGATGATGTGGGCGTGGATCTTGTAGATACCGGGCTTCACCGGAATCGGAGGCATGTGCGGGACTTCCTCTCTCACGGTCCACTTCCGCCGATGGCGGGACACCACCGGCGCACGTCCCACCCTCACCGCGCACACAGCCGGAGCAAAGACGCGGATATCGCCAAGCCGAGTACGGCTCGGACTAATCGGCCGCGGGTTTGAATCCGGGCGCGGAGCGGACAAGCCGGCCGGCTGGGGGAACGACGCCGCGTCGCGCGTGGCTGCCCGGGTCGGCGCCACCGCACGTACCAGGGCTTCGGTGAGCGCGTTTCGCCGAGAGCCGGGATCCTTGTCCTGGGTGCTGACGCGCCCGCAGCCGATCCGGGCGCCGACCGGAAACCTGGAATCCGGAACAGGGGTCTCCTGCCTATGAGCTACGTGCATCCCGGCAGCTCCTACACGCGGGACAGCCGGTACATCACCACGCGCATCACCGCCGACGGGCGCGAGGGATACCCCGTCGAAGCGGGCCGGTACCGGCTGGTGGTCAGCCGGGCCTGCCCGTGGGCCGGCCGGGCGGTCATCGTACGGCGGCTTCTCGGGCTGGAGAGCGCGCTGCCGATGGCCGTGGCCGGGCCCACTCATGACGAGCGCAGCTGGACGTTCGACCTGGACCCGGGCGGTCGCGACCCGGTGCTCGGAATCGAACGCCTCCAGGAGGCCTACCTCGCCCGCGACCCCGGTTACGACCGCGGCGTCACCGTACCGGCGATCGTCGACGTACCGACCGGCAAGGTGGTCACCAATGACTTCACCCGGATCACGATCGACATGTCGCTGGAGTGGAAGGCCCACCACCGTGAAGGGGCCCCGGATCTCTACCCGCAGGCGTTGCGGCAAGAGATCGACGCCGTGAACGAGACGGTGTACGAGGACGTCAACAACGGGGTCTACCGTGCCGGTTTCGCGGGTTCCCAGGAGGCCTACGCCTCGGCGTACGCGTCCCTGTTCGCCCGTCTCGACCGGCTCTCGGAACGACTCGCGACGTCTCGCTACCTGGTCGGTGACACCATCACCGAGGCGGACGTCCGGCTGTTCACCACACTCGTACGCTTCGACGCCGTCTATCACGGCCACTTCAAGTGCAACCGGCAGAAGCTGTCCGAGATGCCCGTTCTCTGGGCCTACGCGCGCGACCTGTTCCAGACCCCGGGATTCGGCGACACAGTGGACTTTGACCACATCAAACGCCACTACTACCTGGTCCACCAGGACATCAACCCGACCGGCATCGTGCCCGCGGGACCGGACCTGTCGGGCTGGCTCGACGCCCACGACCGGGCGTCACTGGGCGGCCGCCCCTTCGGCGCCGGCACCCCGCCCGGTCCGGTCGCTCCCGAAGAGGCCGTACCGGCGTTGTGACGCGTCAGGGGCGCATCAGTCAGCCTTGTCCCGCGTAAGCGGTGGCGGTGTCGCCGTCGATGGCGGGGCTGCGGAACGCCGGCGAGGGGTCGCGATGATCGTCTGGGCCAGCTCGCGCATCGGGGTCTGGTGGCTGCGGGAGGTACGCCGCATCATCTCGAAGGCTTCCTGGAGGGGGATGTCGTGCCGTTCGGCGAGAATGCCCTTGGCCTGTTCGATGACGGTGCGGCTGTCCAGGGCACGCTGCAACTGCCCTGCCAGGCGCTGGTGTTCGGCCAGGGCCTGGTGGTGGGCCAGGCCGATGGCGGTGGCCCGGGCCAGGGCGGAGGCGATGCGTTCCGTTTCGCTGCCGAGCTGGCCGGGGCGCTGGGAGAGCAGGCACAGGGCGCCGTAGGCCGTGCCGTCGTGGCTCAGGGGCCAGGCGGCGACGCCCAGGAATCCGCTGTCGCGGGCGGCGGGGGCGTAGCGGGGCCAGCAGGCGCGGGCGTAAGGATGGGCCAGGGGGACTTCGGGGATCGGGCGGCCCAGCCGGTGGCAGTCGCGCAGCGGGCTGCCGCTTTCCCAGCTGTCACCGCCGGTCAGGCCGTCGCTGACGTCGGGAGGCGTGGCGGCCCACACCTGGCGGTCGCCCCCCTCGATGACCAGAGCGGTCGCGGCACTCACCGGAGTCAGCGCCTGGCAGTGCGCCGTGAGGCGCTCCAGACGTTGCTCGGCGCCGACCTCACCGAGCGCGTCGGCGAGGTCCAACATGGCTGCGGCGAAGAAGATTTCCCGCTGTTCGTACGTCATCGTCCTCCCGCGCCTTCTGGCGGCCCGGCCAACCACACTAGGCGGCGGCGCCCCGTGTCGAGACGTCGTATTGTGACGGGTGCCCTCCCCAGCGTGATTGATTCCGGGCCACCGCACGGTTTGGGACAGCGGCCGGACGCGGCCGCCGCATGATCGGCCGCCCGTCGCGAGGAACCGGAGTGTGGGGTCCCACGGTGCGTTCCCGGTGGAGCCGCGCGACCATACTGGGTGGATCAAGGGACCGGTGCCGGTGCCCGGCCGGAGGTGAGACAGATGCTGCCGCCCAACCCTGACGGTGATCCGTTCCACGAGGTGACCGGGCCGAGGCGGGACCTGGATGCGCCACGCGATGCCGGCGCCGCCGACGCGGACCGGCGGGCAGTAACGGAGGCTCTGGCGGTCGCGGCTCAGGGGGCGGACATCGCGCAGATTCCGCTCCAGCTGTGCCGGGCGTGTACGCGGGTCCTGCCGGTGAGCGGGGCCTCCATCTCCCTGGCGAGCGACTCCGAGGTGCGTGCCACCTGGGCCGCGAGCGATGAGACGGCTTCCCGGCTCGCCGAGACGCAGTACACGCTCGGGACCGGCCCGTGTCAGACCGCGCTGGTGCTGGCGGCGCCGGTGTTCGCGGCGGATCTCACCGAGGGCCCGGACGCGAGACGCTGGCCGGTTTTCGCGCAGTACGCCGTCCAGTTGGGGGTGCGGGCGGTGTTCTCACTGCCGCTGGGCGGCGCGCAGCCGATCGGCACGCTCGACCTGTACCGCACGAGTCCGGGCCCGCTGACGGGCCGCGACCTGGAGACGGCGCTGCTCGCGCGGGACGCGGCCACCTACGCCCTGTTCGCGCTGGCGTCGAGCGACGAAGAAGGCAACGACGCAGGCGACGAGGGAGGAGTAGCGTCGTGGTTGGACGCTGCGGAAGCCGACCATGACGAGGTCCACCAGGCGGTGGGTATGGTCATGGTTCAGCTGAATGTCGATCCTCAGCAGGCCCTGGACCGGCTGCGGGCGCGTGCCTTCGCCCAGAGCCGGACGGTGACCGAGGTGGC
The DNA here is from genome assembly GCF_053597395.1 of Streptomyces sp. NPDC001415. Lineage (NCBI taxonomy): Bacteria > Bacillati > Actinomycetota > Actinomycetes > Kitasatosporales > Streptomycetaceae > Streptomyces > Streptomyces sp. NPDC001415. The sequence continues at coordinate 6,936 of NZ_JBSFIE010000019.1, read as the reverse complement.
CCGGGACGTCACTATGCGCGTGCTCCGCCTTTCCGACGAGGACGACGGGGATGGCGAGGAGTCAGGTGGCGGCGGGGGTCGGCATGGCGATTTCGATCAGGGACGGTGAGCGGGCATGACCCGTGAACAGCAGCTTGCCCGGGCGTTCGTGTCCCTGTCCGACACCTACGCCGCCGACCTGGACCCGCTGGTCCTGCTCGACCGGCTGAGCGAGCACTGTGTGCACCTGGTCGGCGCGGACGCGGCCGGAGTCATGGTGGCCACCGTTCGCGGACGGTTGCGCATCATGGCGGTCTCGGACTACCGGGTGGGGCTGGCCGATCTGATCGCACTGCAGTCCAGCCAGGGCCCCTGCCTCGACTGCTTCCACACCGGACAGCCGGTCGAGGAACCCGACTTGAGGGCGTCCGCCGCGCGGTGGCCGCAGTTCGCTCCGGCGGCGGCCGCGCTCGGCTACCGGGCCGCGTACGCCGTGCCGCTGCGGGTCAACCACCAGCGCATCGGCGCCCTCAACCTGCTGCTCGCCGGGGACGGCGCTCTGGACGCGGACGCGCTGGCACTGGCCCAGGCGCTGGCCGACGTGGCCTCGGTCGCCCTGATCAACTGGGTGCCCGAGCAGCCCCGCCCGCAGGACCTACTCACCCAGGTCCAGGCCGCGGTCTCCGCCAAGACCACCCTGGAAATGGCCAAGGGCATGCTCGCCGAACACCACGGGACCGACGGTCCGGCCGCCTACCGCCTCCTCCTCGGCTACTCCAAGAAACAGGGCATCCGCCCGGTGGAGACCGCACGGGCGCTGGTCCAGCGCACGCTCGCCCCCGAAGCGGTCGCGGCCGGCGCCCCGCTCGGCCCCTGACGTTCAGCAGAGCCGTCGGCGCCGGGCGTACGGGCGTTGCTCCCGCGCCATGTCTCCCGGAAGGCACGGCGCGAGGCCTGCGCCTCGACGGCTGCCTCAGCCTCAACGAGGTGTTCCTCCTCGCCTCCCTCAGCCGCAGCCGACGCCGGCCGGCCCGTGCCGCCACCTCCGCCGACTGGTGGGAACCGGCCCCCCGACCGGCTGGAACCGGGCTCGCGGCCTCGCCAGGGACGGCGGGGGACCTTACGGTCTAGGACGACGGGGATCGACGGGCGACGGGTGCGACGCACGTGATTCGGGCAGTGGTGGACGACGGGGTGCGACGCACGTGATTCGGGTAGTGGTGGTCGACGACGAGGCGCTGGTCCGATCCGGTTTCGGCCTCATCCTGGGCGCGGCGGACGACATCGAGGTCGTCGCCACCGCGTCGGGCGGGGACGCCCTCGCAACGGTGCGGGAACACCGTCCGGATGTCGTCCTCCTCGACATCCGGATGCCGGACGTGGACGGCCTCACGGTGCTGGCTCAGCTGCGCGCCCTGCCCGCTCCCCCTGTCGTGGCGATGCTCACCACCTTCGACACCGACGAGTACGTCCTCACGGCCCTCCACTCGGGCGCGGCCGGGTTCCTCCTCAAGGACACCGAACCCGATCAACTCCCGCAGCTGGTAAGGACGTTGGCCGCCGATGGGGTGGTGATGTCCTCCAGGGCCTCCCGGAGCCTGCTGCGTACGCATCCCGCTGCCGCCGGGCCCGGCGCCGTGGACGAGGAGGCGGCCCGCGTGAAGCGGCTGACCGACCGGGAGCGGGACGTGCTCGTGCTGCTGGCGCAGGGTCTGTCCAACGCCGACATCGGGACCCGTCTGCATCTGGGCACCAGCACGGTCAAGGACCATGTCAGCGCCATCCTCACCAAACTGAGGGTGGCCGGCCGGGTCCAGGCGGCGCTGCTCGCCCAGCGAGCCGGGCTGCTGGACGCCGACCGGGAAGGCCGATGAGCGCCGCCCATGCGGCCAAGCGGCTGTGGAACCGGGTACCGCCACCCGCGCGGGACGCCGGTCTGGTCGCCCTCGCCGCGCTGGACGGATGGCTCACCTACTGGAACGACGCCCCACTCGGCCCCGCGCTCCCCGCGCTCGCCTGCGTCGCCCTGGCCGCGCGGCGGCGGTTCCCGCTGGTCGTCTTCCTGCTCACCCTGCCGGCCACCCTGGTCCAGGACATCCTGGTCGCCCCCATCGCCGCCCTCTACACCCTGGCCGAACGCTCGCGTGACCGTCGGCTGCTCGGGTTGTGCGTCTTCTTGTCCGCGGTCGCCATGGTGCTGCACTCACCGCTGAACGACGACGGATCGACCAGCCAGGCATGGACGCTGGTCTACCTGCTGTACAACCTGGCGACGGCCACCGCTCCGGTCCTGCTGGGCCAACTGGTCCAGGCACGGCGGGACTTGGCGCGGCGCCTGGAGGAGATCGAGGAGGCCCGGGAGCACGAGCGCGAGCTGCACGCGCAGGCCGTCCTGGCCCGTGAACGCGCCCAGCTGGCACGCGAGATGCACGACGTCGTCTCCCACCAGGTCAGCCTGATCGCGATCCAGGCCGGAGCCATGCAAGTGGCGGCCAAGGACGCGGACAGCCGGGAAGCGGCGCGCACCATCCGCTCCCTGAGCGTGGACACGCTCGACGAACTGCGCACCATGGTCACGTTGCTGCGCGCCTCCGGCGGCGCCGCGACGGAACTCACCCCGCAGCCCACCCTCGCCGACCTGCGCAGACTGGTGGCGTCCAGTGGCATCGAAGCGGAGCTCACGGGCGATTTCCCGGCCTCCGTGGGCACGCCCGCCCAGCGCGCCCTGTACCGCACGGTGCAGGAAGCGCTGACCAACGTCCGCAAACACGCCCCCGGGGCCACGGCGACCGTCGAGCTGTGGCACGACGGCGACGCCGTCGGCGTGACGGTCACCAACAGCGCGCCGTCCCGCCCCTCCCTGCCCCTGCCCGGCGCGCACCAGGGCCTGCTGGGCCTCAAGGAGCGCGCCGACATCCTGCACGGCAGCTTCGAATCCGGCCCGACCGACGAGGGCGGCTACCGGGTGCGGATGCGCATCCCGTCCCGCGCGGACTGACCCTCGCGGACCGGCCCGGGCGCCTTCCGCGTGAGGGCGAACCGCCGATGCGCGCGGCCCGCCTCCCTTTCCCACCCATAACTCGTAACGTTCTGTAACTCATGAACGCATGAACTCATGACGTTCTGTGCCCCGAATCAGGAACCCACATGGTCTTCACCTTGATCGTGATCACCGCTGCGGCCGCCGGGTGGTCGCTCGTCGCCGGATGGCTGGAGCAGCGGCACGTCAGGGCCCCTCTGGTGCTGGTCCTCGCGGGGATCATCACCGGGCTGTTCACCCAGAGCCAGATCGCCGCCACCTTGAACTCCGAGGTCGCCCAGCACGTGGCCGAGGTCATCCTGGCGGTCCTGCTGTTCGTCGACGCGACCGAACTGCCGGGCGGGCGGCTGTTCGGCAAGGATCCCGGCGCGGCCGCCCGGGCGCTGCTCGTGGCGCTGCCCCTGAGTCTGGCCGCGACGGTCCTGCTGGGCTCGCTGCTGCTGCCCGCGCTGCCCGTGGCGCTCCTGCTGCTGATCGCGTGCGTCGTCGTGCCGACCGACTTCGCCCCGGCCGAGACGCTGGTACGCGACACGCGCATCGCCGCACGGGTGCGCAACCTCCTCAACGTGGAGAGCGGTTACAACGACGGGATCGTGTCGCCCATCTTCCTGTTCGCCCTGATCCTGGCCGGTTCCACCACCCAGGCCCACACCCCCATGCAGGCCCTGGGCACGGCCGTTCCCTCGGCGGCGAAGGCACTCCTCGTCGGCATCGTGCTGGGGCCGCTGCTCGCGTGGCTGATGAACTCGGCCGACCGCACCCACCGGACGACCGACCAGTCACGCCGGATCCTCGTGCTGGTCACACCCCTGCTCGCCTACACCCTGACCGTGGCGGCCGACGGCAACGGCTTCGTGGCCTCGTTCGTCTGCGGCATCGCCTTCCGTTACGTCCGGCAGGCCCCGACCCGGCGAGGGGGCGCCCAAGTCCCCGACGCCTCGGACTTCCGGCTGATCGAGGACACCAACTCGATCATGACCATGTGCATGTGGTTCTTCTTCGGAAACGGCGTGGTGCTCGCACTGAGCGACGGCGTTCACTGGCCCACCCTCGCGCTCTGCGCCGCCGCCCTCACCGTCGTACGCGTCGTTCCGATCCTGCTCGCCTTCCTCGGCTCGGACTTCACCTGGCGCGAACGGCTCATGGTGGGAGCCCTCGGACCACGCGGCACCACCTCGATCGTGTTCGGCCTGATCGCCTTCAACACCCTCCCCGACGGGCCCTACGCGGACACCGTCCTGTACGCGACGACACTCACCGTGCTCGGCAGCGTCCTGATCCACGGAGTCGGCTCGACCGCCATCGGCCGCCTGCTCACCCGGTCCTCCGCCCCGTCCGCCCCCGAGACCGCGACCGTGGAGCGCAGCGCGTCATGAACCGGCGCCGAGGCTGAAACGGGGTCCACGAGCGCCGGCCGGCCCCGCATCGGGCCGCCACCCGGCGGGGCGTGCTCCCCCGGGTGGGCGATCACGAGCGACGGCCCCCGCTCCTACGTCCACGACCACTCCCGCATCGAGCGCATCGAGCAGCTCCGCGACGCCGGTGTGCCCCTCCCCTGACCACCGGCCGACTGGCGGGGTGTGCTCCGGCCACCTGGGGGATGGGGTCCCGATGACTGCCGGATATCCGTGAGCCCGCGCCTCGACCAGCCTGGACGCATGGACGACAAGCGAATGGCCCGAGCCGGCCGCGTACCGGCCCCGGCAGCCCCCGGCACGCCGCCCTGCAAGAGGTGTGAGACGAGCCGGTGCCTGTCGCACGGGCATCTCAGGGGCGGCCGGGAGGCCGGGCTCATCGTCCTCCTCGCGGCGGCCGGAATCCTGGCCGTCCTCCGGCCCGACCTGTACACCGGCCTGGTCCACCACGCCGGGGCAGTCCTCGCGGGGCAGTCCTCGCGGGGCTGTCCGGCTGAGGGAGCGAGCACCCGACCGAAGTGACCGGATATCCGGGACGGCGAAGCGTCCGGACAACCGGCCAACCGGACGCCGAACCGGCCAACCGGACGACACAAGGGATCCACCATGACCGCGACCGACCCGTCGGCCGCCGACACCGCACGCCTGACCGCCCCGAAGACCTTCAAGGCGCTGTACGCCCACTTCCGACCGCACCGCAAGGCCGTCGCGCTCGCCGCCCTGCTCACCCTGATCGGAGCCGGCACCGGATTGCTTCAGCCCTTGGCCACGAAGGTCCTCGTGGACCGGCTGAGCTCCGGCGAGACGATCGCCAGGATCCTCCTGGCCCTCACCGCGCTCGTGGTGCTGGGCGCGGCGCTCCAGGCGTTCGGCGCGTACGTGCTGGAGCGGACCGCGGAGTCGGTCGTGCTGGCCGCCCGGCGCACCCTGGTCGGGCGACTGCTGCGGCTGCGCCTGACGGAGGTCGAGCGGAACCAGCCGGGCGACCTGATGTCCCGGGTCACCTCCGACACGACGCTCCTGCGTGCCGTCACCACCCAGGCGATCGTCAACGGTGCCACCGGTGCCGTGACCCTGGTCGCGGCCGTCGTCATGATGGCCCTCATGGACGCCGTGCTGCTCGGCGTCACCCTGGGTGTGGGCGTGGTGATGGGCGGGGCCGTCGCCCTGGTGATGCCCAGGATCGCGCGGTCCACCGAGCGCGCGCAGGAAGCCGTCGGGGAGGTCTCCTCCGTCCTGGAGCGGATCTTCGGCGCGCTGCGGACGGTCAAGGCGTCGGGTGCCGAACAGCGCGAGACCGCGGTCGCCGACGCGGCACTGCGGCGCTCGTGGCGGCACGGCGTGACGAGTGCGAAGTGGGAGGCGGTGGCCGCGGGGTCGGTCGGTCTGGCGATGGAGCTGTCGTTCCTCGCGGTGCTCGGGGTCGGCGGGGCACGCGTGGCCTCCGGCGCGATCCCCGTGTCCACGCTGATCGCCTTCCTGCTCTACCTCTTCTACCTCATCGAGCCGATGGACAGGCTGGTCGAGGCGGCCTCCAAATATCAGGAGGGCTCGGCCGCCATCGCCCGCATCGCGGAAGTGGAGCGGCTGGAGACGGAGCCCCTGGAGCAGGAGCACCCCGGGCGGCCCGGGACTTCGGCGGTGCTCGACGGCCCGGCATCGGTCCGCTTCGAGGACGTGAGCTTCCGCTACCGCGACGACCTTCCGCCCGTCCACCACCAGGTCGACTTCGAGGTGCGCGGCACCGGCATGACGGCCTTCGTCGGCCCCTCGGGGGCGGGCAAGTCGACCGTCTTCGCGCTGATCGAGCGGTTCTACGAGACGACCGGAGGCCGGGTTCTGGTCGACGGCAAGGACGTACGGGACTGGTCGCTGCCGGAGCTGCGGAACGCCATCGGATACGTGGAGCAGGACACCCCGGTCCTGGCCGGAACGCTGCGGGAGAACCTGGTCTTCGCGGCGCCCGACGCGACCGACCAGGACATCCACGACGTCCTGGTCCGGGCGAAGCTGGACACGCTGGTGGACCGCCTGCCGCAGGGCCTGGAGACCCCGGTCGGACACCGCGGCACCAAGCTGTCGGGCGGCGAACGGCAGCGCATCGCGATCGCCCGCGCCCTGCTGCGCAAACCCCGGCTGCTGCTCCTGGACGAGGCGACGTCGCAGCTCGACGCCGTCAACGAACTGGCGGTACGCGACGTCATCACACAGGCCGCCCGCCGGACCACGGTCCTCGTCGTGGCCCACCGGCTCTCAACGGTGACCCACGCCGACCGGATCGTGGTGATGGAAGCGGGGCGAGTACGCGCGGTGGGCACCCATACGGGACTGCTCGACCAGGACGGCCTGTACGCACGCCTGGCCGCCACCCAGTTCCTGGGACCGGCCCGGTGACTCGGGGAGCGGCTGAGAGCCTGTGTCTAAACCCCGTCCGGATCAGGCCGGGGCGTCTGGTGCGTGCGATCGCAAGGCGCCGGAAGGTCCTCGATGGGGGTACCCCCT
>NZ_JBSFIE010000018.1:0-142095 GCF_053597395.1 Streptomyces sp. NPDC001415 | reverse complement strand
CCAGGGGGTACCCCCATCGAGGACCTTCCGGCGCCTTGCGATCGCACGCACCAGACACCGCGGCCTGATCCGGACGGGGTTTAGACACAGGCTCTGAGGAGGTGCGAGGGGTGGCGCCCCACACCGTAGATTGGTCCAGACCTGCCGTCAATCGCCTCGGGCATCATCGGACGTACCGGGTCCTGGATCTGTTGACCCGTCAAATCCAGTGCGCGCCACGCGCGTTGGAGGTCAGTCGCCCGTCACGCGCGTTGGAGGTCGGACTCCCGTCGTCATCCACTCGTACGCCCGCTCGGCGCTGAACTCCCGCTGGCCACCCGGGAAGAGCAGTCCCACTGTCGCGAACGCCGGGTCGTCGGCGCTCTGCGGCAGGTAGGGGACGGCGATGCAGCGCATCCCGGCCGCGTGGGCGGCCGACGCTCCGGGGGCGGCGTCCTCCAGGATCACGCACTCGGCGGGAGCGGCGCCGAGGCGCCGGGCGGCCTCCAGGAAGACGTCGGGCTCGGGCTTGCCGTGCTCGACCTCCTCGGCCGACACCACGAGCTCCATGAAGGAATCGAGGCCCGTGCCCACGAGGATCGCGTCGATCGCCGAACGCGAGGAGCCCGAGGCCACCGCCATGCGTACGCCTTCCGTGTGCAGCCGCTCCACGAACTTGCGCATCTCGGGGAAGACCTCGGTGCAGGCGCGGGCCAGCTCCAGATAAGCCGCGTTCTTCGCCGCCAGCATCTCCTCGATCGGCCCGGTCAGCGCGTGCTGCCGGTCCAGGATCTCCAGCGTCTCGCGGGTTCCGATGCCGATGAAGCGGGCGTGCTGCTCCCAGCTGAAATCGGGCAGGCCGTAGCGGGCGAGCACCTGACGCGCGGCTTCGTAATAGTTCGGCTCGCTGTCCACGAGTGTGCCGTCGAGATCGAAGATGACCGAAGTGATACGTGGTGTGCTCATGTGTCCCAGCATGCCAAGGGGCGGAGATGTGCCGCGTCGGTCACGTGGCGGAGGTGTCCGACGCGGCTGACAGGGCGAGAGTTCCCCGCCCCGCCCACTTCGCGAGAGCTCCTGGAGCAGCCCCCTTCGCGAGGCTCCCGGCCCAGCCCACTTCGTGAGAGCCCCTGGCCCCGCTCACTTCGCGGCGGCGCGCCCGATCGACTCGACCAGCGGCAGCAGCCGGTGTGCCACCCGCTCGCGCAGCGCCACTTCCGTACGGGTGCGGACGACGCCCGGAAGCTGGATGAGGCGCTGGATGACGTCTTCGAGATGGGCGTTGTCGCGGGCCGCGACCCGGGTCAGCAGATCGCCGCCGCCGGTGATCGAGAAAGCCTCGATGATCTCCGGCACCGCCGCGAGCGCGTCGCCGACCTCGTCCAGGTGGCCCTGGGTCACCTCGATGTGGACGAAGGCGAGCACCGGGTGGCCGAGGGCGGCGGGCGAGAGCGCGGGGCCGGTGCCGGTGATCACGCCGTCCCGCTCCATCCGGTCGAGCCGGGCCTGGAGCGTGCCCCGGGCGACGCCGAGGATGCGCGCGTACTCGCGGATGCTGGTGCGCGGCTGCTCGATCAGCAGCCGCAGGATCCGGGTGTCGAGTGTGTCCACCGTCACGTCCCGTTGGCTCCCTTCTGGTCCTGTCAATAGGGCTTCGACTGTACCAATGGCTCAATGATGCGGAGCTCGGTTGAGCCAGTGTCGCTCCGGATGTTTTCCTCTGAAGGCAGATGGCGCCGCGCAGCGCGCGGGACGGTGACGATGCCGGTCCTGACCCAGCGGCGCCTTTGTCATGCCTGAAGCCGATGTGTACGTAAAGGGGGCGCGGCGACCGTCGTGAAGAGGATGTTTGTGGCTCCGGACCCGGGGCTTTCGCGACTGCGTGTTTCGCTGCGGGCCGTTCTCGGCGTGAGCCTGTCAGTGACCGCCGCGGAACTCTGCGGACTCGCTCTGCCCGCGTCGATCACCGCGGGCCTCGCCTCGCTGCTCGCGCTGTTCACGGTCGGCGACGCGACCGTCCGCGCCCAGGTGGCCACCACCGCGCTGCTCCCCGCCGTCGGATTCCCTGTGCTCGCACTGGCGGCCGCGCTGCACGGCACCCCACTGCTGCGCGACGCCTGCTGGCTCGTGGTGATCTTCGCCGGGGTGTATGCGCGGCGCTGGGGCCCGCGCGGCCAGGCGCTCGGGATCTTCGCCTTCATGATGTTCTTCACGACCCAGTTCCTGCACGCGGTTCCCTCTCAACTGCCCGATCTTTACGGGGCGGTTGCACTCGCGATCGCGGCCTCGGCGGGGGTGAGGTTCGGGCTGTGGTGCATCGAGCGGCGCACTGCCCCGCCCGCGGCTCCGGCCCCGCTCACCGGCCGCGGACTCGCCCGCCCCACCACCCGCCAGGCCTTCCAGGCGACGGTGGCCTGCGGCATCGCGCTCGGCGTGGGGCAGGTGCTCTCCGAGGCCCGTTGGTACTGGGCCGTCGGCGCCGCCTGGTGGATCTTCGTCAACACCGCGTCGCGCGGCGAGACCCTGGTACGCGGCTTCCGCCGGGTGCTCGGCACGGTCACCGGCATCGTCGCCGGGCTCCTCATCGCGATCCCGCTGCACGGGGCGCCCGTCCCGACCGCGGCGCTCGTAGCGGTGTGTGTGTTCGGCATTTTCTATACGGCCGCGCCCAGCTACAGCTGGATGATGTTCTTCGTCACCGTCATGGCGGGCCTGCTCTACGGACTGCTCGGCGTGCTGCACCCCGGGCTGCTCGTGCTCCGCGTCCAGGAGACGGCGGTGGGCGCCCTGGGCGCGGTCGTCGGCGTGGCCCTGGTCCTGCCGGTCAGCACGCACTCCGCCACCGACGCGTGGATCCAGCGAGCCCTGCACTGCGTACGCCGCTGCACCGCGGAGGCCGCGCACCGGCTCGCCGGGGACGAGAGCGCCGACCCCGCGCCCCGCGCCGCCGAACTGGAACTCCTGCTCGGCCGCGTACGCCACTCGCTGGCCCCGCTGGTCCACCCGCTCAGCCCTTTCCGCGCCCGTAGGGCCCGCGCGCACCAGGTCCTGGTCCTCCTCGACGACTGCGCCCGCGAGGTGCGGGGCCTGGCCGCGGTGGCCGCCGATCCGGCCGCCTCCCACGACGCCCGCCTCACCGCGGCGTGCCAGCGCGTGGAGGCGGCGGTGGCGGCCCTGGTCTCCCCGGAACAGGACCCGTCCCCGTGGACCACCCTCACCGCGGTCCCGGGCCCCCACCACCACCCGGGCGCGGAGGCAGCGCTCGCGCACCTGCACGGCCTTGAGCGGGCCCTGGAAGAGCTGGCCGCGCCGCTGAGGTCCTCGCCCCGGGCTCCGTTGGCCGTGGCCTGATGGGGCCCGGCCTCACCCTGACGCGCCGCTGATCACTTGATCGCCCGCCGGCGGCCGATGGGCTGCCGACGCTCAGGAGGGCCCGCGCCACACCCTCAGCTGGTCTAGACCCCCTGCTACGGTCGCCGGAGCACAGCGGTGTGCGGGCCGGGGCGCGGAGCGCGGGTCGGCCATGGCGGAGAGGGGTGCAGCGTGGGCGCGGACAGGGTCGCTCGGGGGTTCATCGGGTCGTTCACCGCGGCGGGAGGGCGCGGGGTGACCGCGGTCGCCGTGGACGAGGTCACCGGGGCGCTCACCCCGCTCGGGTCCACGGACGCCCTCGCCAACCCTTCGTTCCTGGTGCCTTCCGTGGACGGGGCCGTCCTGTATGCCGTGGGGGAGAGCGCCGACGGGATGGCCGCCGCCTTCGACATCCGCGAAGACGTTCCCCGGCTCCTCGGCGAGCCCGTGCCCGTGGGCGGCGCCGGGCCCACCCATCTCGCCCTCGTCGCCGGGCACCTCGTCACCGCCAACTACGGCTCCGGCAGTGTCTCCGCCCTGCCCGTTCGCCCCGACGGCAGTCTGGGCCCGGCCGCGTCCGTCCTCGCGCACCACGGCTCCGGCCCGCACCCCGACCGCCAGCAGGGCCCGCACGCCCACCAGGTGCTGGCCGACCCGAGCGGCCGCTGGGTCGTCAGCGTCGACCTCGGTACGGACTCCGTACGCGTCTGCTCGCTCGACTCCGGGACCGGCACCCTGCGCCTGCACTCCGAGACTGCCCTGCGGGCCGGCAGCGGCCCCCGCCACCTCGCCTTCCACCCGGTGGGGCGCCACGCGTACGTCCTCAACGAGCTCGTGCCGACAGTCGCCGTGTGCCGGTGGGACGCGGAGCGCGGCATCCTCGAACCCCTCCACGAAGTGCCTGTCGTCGAGGACGGGGTCAGCACCACCACGTACCCCTCCGAGGTTGTCGTCGCGCTCGACGGGCGTTACGCATGGGCGGCCAACCGCGGGCATGACTCGATCGCCGTTCTCGCGCTTGACGCGACGGGCGAGCAGGCCCGCCTCGTCACCACCGTGGACTGCGGCGGGCACTGGCCGCGCGACCTCACCCTGGACCCGTCGGGGCGCCGTCTGTACGCCGCCAACGAGCGCTCCGGCGACGTCACCTGGTTCGACATCGACCCGGCCACCGGCATTCCCGCCCTGACCGGCTCCATCGAGGCGCCCGCCGCCTCGTGCGTCGTCTTCCGCTGACCGGGTAGCGCGGAGAACGGGTAACGCGGCGGGGCCCGCACCGGTCGTCCGGTGCGGGCCCCGCCTCTCGCGTCGTACGTACGGTCAGTGGACCGGCGATCCCTGCGGCTGCGGGGTGATGCCCAGCGCGGCCGCGTACTTCGACAGGACCAGCTTGCCGATCGCCGGGTAGGCGCCGAGCGCCTCGGCGACGGCGCACTCGGCCTCCTTGGCGGCGGCGTCGAGCAGCCCCTCGGCCACCTCGGGGCCGATCAGGTACGGGGCGACGGCGAGCTGCACCGAGCCCGAGCCGCGCAGCTGTGCGGCCATCGCCGCGATCGCGCCCTCCTGGTCGAGCGGGGCGGCCATCACCGGCACGGCCAGGCGCGCGGCGAGCAGCATGCCGGTGATCCCGGCGGCCTGCACGGCCTCCTCGCCGCCCACCGTCGCCAGGATGATCCCGTCGGCGGCGGTCGCGACCGTGAAGAGCCGGGCGCGGTCGGCGCGGGCCAGACCGGCCTCGGAGAGCCGCACGTGCAGGCCCTCGGCGAGCAGCGGGTGCGGGCCGAGCACATCGGTCAGCTCGGCTGCCGCGCGGCTGTCCATGATCGCCTGCCGTATCCGGCGGATCAGGGCGCTGTCGGGGCCCGCGAGCAGCGGGACGACCACGGCGACCGGGCCCTCGGGCTCGGCGACCTCGCGGCCCGCGGCCCGCGCCTGCTCGACGCGCGCGCTGCGCTCGGCGGCGGTATGGGCGAGTACGGCGTCGAGCGTGGGGTACTCGGCGGATTCGGCTTCGGTGCTGTCCAGGTAGCCGATGCGGGCGTGCAGGCCGGGCAGCTCGGAGCGGGCGATGCTGATGACCTCGTCGGCGAGGCTGCGCACAGCCGGGCCGGGAACGCCGGGAACGGCGAGAACGAGCGCGGGCGCGCCCTCCGGAGCAACCACCGGTTCCGGGCGGCGGTGCCGGCCGGACTGGCGGGGTCGCGGCATTCGTACGGGCAGGCCGGATGCTGGCCCAGTGGGGGTGCTCATGGCGTCGCATGCTACTGGTTTTGCTTGGGCGGCTGTTCGGGGAGGGGACAGCTGAGCGGTATCTGTCCCGTTTTTCCCGGAGAGTGGCATAAAGATCAACTGTCCTGATCTGTCTTGGCACTCACTCGGTCGTGACCCACAACATGCGCGGGTCCCGCGGCAGTCGCAGCCCCCCGCCCGCGAGGCCCGCCGCGATGAGCAGCGAGCCGTCGAGGGGGTCCCCGGCCGCCTCGATGACCCGGGCCTGCGGCAGTTGACGGAGGAATTCCTCCCGCAGTGGTACGAGGAGGGGCGCTCCCAGCCTGAACAGGCCACCGGTGAGCGCCACTTGGGGCTCCTCGCCGGTGCCCGCCGGGCAGACCGCGGCGGCCGCCCCGGCGATGTTCCGGGCCGCCTCCCGCAGGATGCCCGCGGCCACCGGATCGGCCCCGGCGCAGCCGGCGACCTCGGGCGCGAACGAGGCCAGCACGGCGGGCCGGTCGCTCCGCGGATACAGCAGCCCCGGCAGCTCCTCTGGCGCACCGAACACCGCGGTGAGGCGGTCGAGCAGTGCCGCCGAACCGCCCGGCCGCCCGTCGTGGCCGCGCAGCGCCGCCTCCAGGCCGGCCCGGCCGATCCAGGCGCCGCCGCCGCAGTCGCCGAGCAGATGCCCCCAGCCGTCGGCCCGCCGCCACCCTTCGAGATCCGTGCCGAGCGCGATCATCCCGGTCCCCGCGGCGACCACCGCCCCGGCCCGCTGGCCGAGCGCGCCCGCGTACGCGGTGACCGCGTCGGCGGCCAGGGCGAGCGTGCGCACGCCGAGCGAACCGGCGAGGACGCCGGGCAGTTCGGCCCGCAGCTCGTCCCCGAGCGTGGCCATCCCGGCCGCGCCCACCGCCGCCGCGGCGATCCGGACCGCCCCCGTGCGTGCCCTCAACTCCTCGACGGCCGGGAGCAGTTGACCGAGGAGGTGCCCGGCGTCGATCCCCCCGGGGCCGGTCCGTACCGGCTCCTTCGAGGTGACCACCTCGGTCGGGGAGCCCGGCTCGGTCCGGCGCAGCGCGAACCGCACGCCTGATCCCCCCGAGTCGACCCCGAGCACCCAGGGAGCCCCGCCGTCCGTCACGGCAGGCGCCAGTCGACGGGCTGGGCGCCCTGCCGCTGGAGAAGTTCGTTCGTACGGCTGAAGGGCCGCGAGCCGAAGAAGCCGCGGTCCGCCGACATGGGGGAGGGGTGGGCGGACTCGATCGCCGGGAGGTCGCCGAGCAGCGGGCGCAGATTGCGGGCGTCCCGGCCCCACAGCACCGACACCAGCGGGGTGCCGCGGGCGACCAGAGCCCGGATGGCCTGCTCGGTCACTTCCTCCCAGCCCTTGCCCCGGTGCGCGGCGGGCTTGCGGGGTGCGGTCGTCAGCGCCCTGTTGAGCAGCAGCACCCCCTGCCGCGTCCACGGCGTGAGGTCGCCGTTGGCCGGCCTCGGCGCGCCCAGGTCGGAGTTCAGCTCGCGGAAGATGTTCTCCAAACTGCCCGGCAGCGGCCGTACTTCGGGCGCCACCGAGAACGACAGGCCCACCGCGTGCCCCGGCGTCGGATACGGGTCCTGGCCGACGATCAGCACCCGGACCTCGTGGAACGGCTGCTGAAAAGCCCGCAGCACATTCGGTCCTGACGGCAGGTAAGTGCGTCCTGCCGCGATCTCCTCCCGGAGGAAGTCGCCCATCGCGGCGACCCTTCCGGCCACGGGTTCCAGTGCGTCCGCCCAGCCGGGCTCGACGATCTCTTTCAACGGTCGTGCTGCCACGGCCGTCACTCTACTGGCGCAGCACCCGCCGCATTCCCGCCCCCGTCAACCGATCACCGCCGCCCGTACGCACAGCACGTCCGGCAGGTGCGAGGCGAGCAGGCTCCAGCTGTCTCCGTCGTCGGCGCTCGCGTACACCTCGCCGTTGCGGTTGCCGAAGTACACCCCCGCCGGATCGGCGTCGTCGGTGCACAGGGCGTCGCGCAGCACCGTGCCGTAGTGGGCGTCCTGCGGCAGGCCCGCCGAGAGCGGCTCCCAGTTCTTGCCGGCGTCCTCGGTGCGGAAGACCCGGCACTTGTTGTCCGCCGGGACCCGGTCGGAGTCGGCCGTGATCGGGAAGACGTAGGCGGTGCCGGAGCGGCGGGGGTGGGTGGCGGCCGCGAAGCCGAAGGTGGAGGGCAGGCCCGCGCCGATGTCCGTCCACTGCTCACCGGCGTTGTCGCTGCGGTAGACGCCCCAGTGGTTCTGCAGATAGAGCCGGTCCGGGTCGGCCGGGTCCTGGGCGATCTTGTGGACGCACTGGCCGAACTCCGGGTTCGGGTCCGGCAGGAACACCGCCGAGACGCCCTTGTTGGCGGGGGCCCAGCTCGCCCCGCCGTCCCGGGTGCGGAACACGCCGGCCGTCGACACGGCGACCGTCAGCGCCCGGGTGTCGCGCGGGTCAGTGATGATGGTGTGCAGTCCCTCGCCCCCGCCGCCGGGGACCCACCGCGAGCGCGTCGGATGCTCCCACAGGGGCCGTACGAGCTCGAAGCTCTCGCCGCCGTCCTCCGAGCGGAACAGGGCGGCCGGCTCCGTCCCCGCGTAGACGACGCCCGGCGCCTCCGGCCCGGCCGGGTGCAGCTGCCACACCCGTTCCAGCGAGGCGCCCGTGAACTCCGGGAATTTGACGGCCGGTTGCTTCGGCTCGGTCCAGGTGTGGCCCAGGTCGTCGGAGTGGAAGACGGACGGTCCCCAGTGCGCGCTGTCCCCGCCGACCAGAAGGCGGGGTGATGGCTCGTACCGGGTGTCGACGGCGACGGAGTACACCGCCTGGGCGTTGAAGTGCGGCCCCTCGAAGTCCCAGGTTCCGCCGCGCCTGCGGCCGACGAAGAGCCCCTTGCGCGTACCCACCGTGAGCAGTACCTCGGTCATGCCGGTCCCTCCAAAACGCCGTTGTTCCGGATAGAGGCCAGTGTGCACCCGGCCACTGACAACGGCCTCCAAGACGGGCAAAGCGGCAGCTCAGACGGGTTTCAAGAGGAGCGGAGCGGCGACCAGGGCGGGTTCCGTCGCCGCTCCCACGGGGAACGGAGGGAATCGCTCGGCCGGGGCAGGGGGAGCCAGGACGGCCGGCTCCGCACAACTGCGACCGAGCGCCCCTCACGCAGCGCGACCATGCTGCGATGTTTCTCAGACAGAGCGGTGGTACTGGTCCGGCACGTGCACCTCGCCGCCCAGCTCACGGGCCGCCAGGCGGGCCCACGACGGGTTGCGCAGGAGTTCGCGGCCCAGCAGGATCGCGTCCGCCTCGCCGTTCGCGAGGATCTTCTCGGCCTGCTCGGGCTCGGTGATCAGCCCCACGGCGGCGACCGCGAGCGGGCTCTCGTCGCGCACCCGCTCGGCGAACGGCACCTGGTAGCCGGGCCCGGTCGGGATGCGTACGCCCGAGGCGTTGCCGCCGCTCGACACGTCGAGGAGGTCCACGCCGTGCTCCTTGAGCAGCGCGGCCAGACGCACCGTCTCGTCGGCGCTCCAGCCGCCCTCCTCCAGCCAGTCGGTGGCGGAGATGCGGAAGAAGAGCGGCAGCTCCTCGGGCCACACCGCCCGTACGGCGTCGGTGACTTCGAGGGCGAAGCGGGTGCGGTTCTCGAACGAGCCGCCGTACTCGTCGGTGCGCTTGTTGGAGTGCGGGGAGAGGAACTGGCCGATCAGGTAGCCGTGCGCACCGTGGATCTCGACGACCTTGAATCCGGCGTCGAGGGCCCGGCGGGCCGCGTCGGCGAACTGGCCGATGATCTCCTGGATCTGATTGACCGTCAGCTCGGTGGGAACGGTGTGGCGCTCGTCCCAGGCCACCGGGCTCGGCCCGAGCGGCTGCCAGCCCTCCTCGCTGTCCGGGCTCAGCGGCGCGCCGCCCAGCCAGGGGCGGTCCGTGGAGGCCTTGCGCCCGGCGTGCGCGATCTGGATGCCGGGCACGGTGCCCTGGCTCTCCAGGAAGGCGGAGATCCGGCGCAGCGCCTCGACCTGGGTGTCGTTCCAGATGCCGAGGTCCGCGGGTGAGATCCGGCCCTCGGGGCTGACGGCCGTGGCCTCGACCAGGATGAGCCCGGTGCCGCCGACGGCGCGGGCCGCGTAGTGGGCGAAGTGCCAGTCGTGGGCCACGCCCGCGTTCGGCCCGAAGACCTCGGCCGAGTACTGGCACATCGGCGCCATCCAGACCCGGTTCGGGACGGTCACGGACCGCAGGGTGTAGGGCTCGAAGAGGGCACTCGCAGCAGACACGGCAGACTCCAGTCGAAACGGCCCGGGGCGCCGGTGCGGCGCCGGGAACGCTTCGTACGATAGCCCTCGTAGTACGGGAGATGTCAAACTACGACGAGCCTCGTACAATGACGTCGTGACCACCCCGACGAACACCCGTGAACTCGCCCACCCCGCGCGCGACGAGATCCGCCTGGAGTGCATCCTGCACGCGCTGTCCGACCCGATGCGGATGCGGGTGGTCCGGGCGCTCGCCGCGACCGAGGACGAGCTCTCCTGCTCGCACTTCGTGCTGCCCGTCACCAAGTCGACAACCACCCACCACTTCCGCGTGCTGCGCGAGGCCGGCGTGATCGAGCAGGTCTACCGGGGCACCGCCAAGATGAACGGCCTGCGCCGCGCCGACCTCGACGCCCTCTTCCCCGGCCTGCTCGACAGCGTCCTGGAGGCGGCCGGACGCGAGGCCGAGCGGCTCGGCGACGACGTCTGAGGGTGCCGCCTTCGACCTGCTAGCCCGTACCCCGCGCCGCTGTCAGGAGCCCCTCCCAGTCGGGGATCTTCACCGAGCGGCGCCCGAGCGACCGGCCGAGCTCGGCCTCGGCGCGCTCGATCGCCAGCCAGCCCTGCCAGGTGACCGGGCGAAGGCCCAACTCCCTCAGCGCATCGAGGGGTTCGGCCGTCACCGGGCGTTCGGCGAGGCGCGGGGCGTCCTGGAGGAGCGAGGCCACCGTCTCCTTCGCGCAGGGGCGGTTGGTGCCGATCACGCCCGTCGGGCCGCGCTTGATCCAGCCCGCCACGTACTCGCCCGGCGACGGCGTCCCCTCCCGCAGCACCCGGCCCGCCGCGTGCGGCACCGTCCCCGTCGCCGGGTCGAACGGCAGCCCCTGCGGTGGCACCCCGCGGTAGCCGACCGCCCTCAGCACCAGCTGAGCCTCGATGTCCTCGTATGTCCCAGTGCCGAGCACCCCGCCCGAGCCGTCCGGCACCGTCCGCTCGAAGCGCACCGCGCCCACCCTGCCGTCCCGCTCCAGAAGCTCCACGGGCCGCAGGTAGAACCGCAGGTGAAGCCGGCGGACGCCGGGCCGCTCCGGGCGCCCGACCCAGCCGCGCAGCACCTCGACATTGCGCCGGACCGCCCCCGGCAGCGCCGAGGGGTCAACGAAGTCCGGATCCCGGGCCAGCTCGACGGCGCTCACCGTCACGTCCGCGCCGGGCAGTGCGCCCAGCTCCCGCAGCTCCTTGGTGGTGAACCGGGCCTGCGAGGGGCCGCGCCGGGCCGCCATGTGCACCTCGCGCACCCGGCTGACGGCGAGCGCGCCGAGCGCGGACTGCGGCACATCGGTCGGCCGCAGCTCATCCGCGCCGCGGGCCAGCATGCGCGCCACGTCCACCGCCACGTTGCCCGCGCCGATGACCACGGCCGAACGCGCGCCCAGGACAAAGGAGTCGGGGTCGCTGTCGGGGTGCGCGCTGTACCAGGACACGAACTCGGTCGCGGAGAAACTGCCCGGCAGATCCTCGCCGGGAATCCCCAGATGCCGGTCGGACTTGGCGCCGACGCAATACACGACCGCGTGGTAGAGCCGCAGCAGCAGCTCCGGCGGGACGCCGCCCGGGCCCACCTCGACATGCCCCAGAAAACGGATGCGGCCGTCCTCCAGGACCGTACGGAGATTGTTCTGCAGTGACTTGATCTTCTCGTGGTCCGGGGCGACCCCGTAGCGGACCAGGCCGTACGGGCACGGCAGCCGGTCCAGGACGTCCACGTGGACCTCCGCGACCGCGTTCTGCTCCACCAGGCTCTGGGCGGTGTAGACCCCGCTCGGCCCGGATCCGACGACGGCGATGCGCAGCATGGCGGGTGCTCCTTGGGAGAGAGAACCGCAGAAGACCGCAGAGAACCTTCAGGATGGCACCGCTGTGTGCACCGCGGGTAGACATCCGCCGCCGGTCAGGGGGTGGGTCGCGGCGGCACGCCCAGCTCCCAGTCGAGTCCGTACCGCTGGAACAGCTCCGCCCGCAGCGTCGCCGCGTCCATCGGGGCGCCCGGGAGGAGCGCGGCGAAGACGGCACCCATCAGGTTGGCCCGCAGCAGCGGGTACTCGGTGTCCACGTCCTGTGCGCCGTACCGCTCCACGGTGTCGCGCAGCAGGGCGGCCAGGCGCTGCTGCTCGGGGCACTGCACGAAACCCTGGGCCTGGAGGATCCCCGCCATGTGGGCCCGCATGAGGACCGGCTGGGAATGCGTGAGCCCGAGGATCGCGTCGATGGCGCGGGCCAGCCGCTCGCGCCCGTCGGCACTCCGCGGCTCGCGCTCCAGGCCCGCCTCAAGGGTGAGATGCATGAGGCGGTGCACCGCGGACTGGAGCAGCTGGCGCTTGCCCGGGAAGTAGTACGACACCAGGCCGCGGGCCGAACCGGCCCGGTCCGCGATGTCGCCGAGGGTCGTCGACTCATAGCCACGTTCCGCCACCAGCTCCACAGTGGCTTGCAGCAGCCGCTCGCGAGAACGTCTGCGCAATTCTTCATTGACCGATGCGCTGCGCGGGGACATGCTGTAACTCCTGCGTTGACTGGCTCGGAGCCAATATACTCAGGCTGCCACAGGACAGTGCCCCTCCGCGGGGTCCGACCTGCGGCGCGGGGCTGCTCGTTCGGGGTGACGCGGGGGATCACCCCGGGCGGGTGGCCCCTTTTCCTCCGGCCCCTTCCGGTCACTTCATCCGACTGCTCAGCGGCCTTCTCCGGTCAGCGCGAGCACCCGCAGCAGGGCGTCCGGGCGCTCGTCCACCGGCAGGTGGTCGACGAAGTGCACCGCGCAGCCGAGCGCCGCGGCGCCGCCGTCGGCCCGCCGGTCGTCGCCCACCATCAGGACCTCGCGGGGGTCCTGCCCGAGCGCCTCGCAGGCCGCCGCGAACAGCCGCTCGTCCGGCTTCTGCACCTCGTGCTCGAAGGACAGCACGTACGCGTCCACGAAGTCGTCCAGGCCGTGCGCGCGGAAGACCGGCCGCAGGTCCCACCCGATGTTGCTCACCACGCCGATCTTGATGCCGCGCCGCCGCAGCCCGCCGAGAACCCCCTTCGCATCCGGGTACGGATGCCAGGCGGCCGGGGTCATGTGGCGGTCGTAGAGCAGGTCGTACAGACGCGGATCAGGCAGCTCCACCTGCCGCGCGAGACCGGTGTACGTCTCACGGTGGAGCTCGGCGCTCTGGTCGCGCACGGCCCACAAGTCGGCCAGGTGGTCGGGTGTGCGCAACGGGTTGGCGCCGCCGGGCAGTGCGCCGGCCTCCTCCAACTCCCTTGCGTACCGGGCGAGTTCGGTGTCCGGCAGGGTGATGCCACAGGTGTCGAGGGCGGCGGACAGCCAGTCGTCGACCGGTTCGATGCGGAACAGGGTGCCGGAGAAATCGAAGAGAACGCTCTTGATCGCCATGCCCGCGATCCTCGCGCGCTCACGCCCGCCGGTTCAAGGCCCATCGCCGGTGGGCCGCCGCGCTCAGCGTGACGATCGCCACGCCGGTCAGCCAACCGCCCACCACGTCCGAGAACCAGTGCACCCCCAGGAACAGCCGGGTGAACCCCACACCGAGCGCGGACACCACCCCGATCACGAGCACGGTCGTACGCGTCCGGCGCCCGGCCCCGTGCAGCCCGAGCAGCCACACCAGCAGCCCGAAGGCGACCGTCACGCTCAGCGCGTGGCCGGACGGGAACGCGGCGTACCCCGCCGAGTCCACCGGGTCCGGCCACCGGGGCCGGTCCCGGTCGACGGCGGCCTTCAGCCCCTGCTGCACGGCCGTACCGAGGCCGCTCGTCGCCGCGACCCACAGCGCGAGCAGCCGCTCGCCGCGCCACAGCAGAACCCCGACGACCATCGCGAGCAGGGCGCGCATCGTCCAGGGATCCCACACCCAGTCGGTCAGCACCCGGTTGACGTGGGTGAGGCCGGGGTCGGCGACCGCCCGGCGGTGCAGCCCGTCGGCGACCGCCCGGTCCAACGACATCAGCGGCCCCCACTCGGCCACCACCAGAACCAGCAGGAGCCCGGCGACCAGGGCGCAGACGAGGCCGGCGCGAAGCGGCGTGACCGGGCGCGG
This sequence comes from Streptomyces sp. NPDC001415, assembly GCF_053597395.1. Lineage (NCBI taxonomy): Bacteria > Bacillati > Actinomycetota > Actinomycetes > Kitasatosporales > Streptomycetaceae > Streptomyces > Streptomyces sp. NPDC001415. The sequence goes on along the minus strand of NZ_JBSFIE010000018.1, from coordinate 128,173 downwards.
GCGGGCCTCGGAGGGAGCGAGCAGCATGCGGAAGATCCAAGCCGATCGGGCCGGGGTACGGCTAGCCCAAGGCGTGAAGGCCCGGTACGAAGGCCACGACGAGCGGCACGGCCGGCACGAGCGCGGCGTACGCGGTCAGGCGCAGCCGGTGGCTCGCCGGGAGCCTCGGCGCCGCCGAGAGCAGCCGGTGCACGCGCTGGGGGAGCTGGCCGTCCGGGGCCGGGCAGGGCCCGAACACTCCACGGTGCTCGTTGAGTTCGACCAGCGCGAGCGCGATCGTGAGGCGGCCGAAGCGGCGGGACGCCACGTCGTCGGCGGCCAGTTCCACCAGGCGGTGCATCTCGTCGCGGAACGCGGCGAACACCGGCACCTGCGGGAACCCCCGCGCGAGCGCGCCCGAACAGTGCAGCAGCCAGTCGTGCCGGGCCCGCGCGTGGCCGAGCTCATGGGCGAGCACCGCATCGAGCTGACGGCCTTTCAGGCGCTGAAGTGCCGCCGTGGTGATGACCAGTTGGGGCATCTGGCCCGGCAGCCACCAGGCATCGGGGCGAGCCGCCTCCAGGACCACCAGACGCTCCCCCGAGGGCTCTTCGCCGGGCAGCAGCGGCGAGCGGAGCCGCAGCTCGGCGCGGCGCCGGCGACGGCGCGCCCAGCTGTCCCTGATCTCCCGGGTGAGCATCGCTCCGGTCCAGGCACCGCCGAGGAAGAGCACCACCGCGAGCGCCGCCGACCAGGGACCGTACGGTCCGAGCGCGTACGCCTCGACGACGGCGCGGGGCGCGGACGCGAAGACCTGGCCGCGCACGGTCCGCCAGGCGGACGCGGCACTGAAGACCATCGCGAGCCCGAAGCAGAGCAGGACCGCCGCCACCACGCACTGCCACACCCACAGCGCCACCACCGGCTCGCGCTCGACCCAGTCGGCGCGGGCGAGGAGTCGCGGGGCGGCGACGGCGGACACCAGGCCGAGCACCAGCAACGCGAGGGAGACCGTCATGGCCTCAGCCTATGAGCGGGGCCGCCGTCATAGGTATGGCCGCGGACGCCAAGTGACGCACGCCACGACGGGGTCGCGCCTGCCTGTCGCGGGCAGAGTCCTCACTGCCGCGACTTCGCCCCGGGCAGTGCCTCAGACCGTCACCAGCATCGCGAACATGGCGATCCCCATCGACAGGCGGCAGGCCAGCGCCAGTTCGGGCCGTGCGCCCCAGGGCACGGCCGCAACGGACCCGCCCCCGCCCGCGGTGGGCAGCAGCCGCACCCCCGTCGACAGGACGTAGCCCGCGAAGTACAGCAGCAGCGCCCCGGTCAGCGGCGGAACCCCGCCCGCCGCATGCCCCTCGTGCCCGGCGTGCCCGCCCCCGGCGCCCGGCGTCATCGCGAGCGCCATGTAGACCATCGCCAGCGAGCCCACCGCATGGTGCAGATGGTGCGCCCCGCCCCGCGCCAGCCACAGCGCCCGCAGCGCGGCGCCGCCGAAGATCATCGCGTAGCCCGTCAGCATCCACGGCGGTGGCGTGAGGAACGCGGCCGGCACGGCCATCGCGGCCATCCCGAACCCCATCACCGCCTCGCCGCCCGCCGCCTTGCGGGCCGGCGCGGAGCCGCTGCGCATCCGCAGCAGACAGTACGAGCCCGTCACCGCGCACAGCGCGACGAGCAGCCAGCCGGGCAGCACCGGACCGTGCACGGCGTACCTCCCGCTCCATGGATCGCCCTGCCGACAGGTCGATGCCCGGACGCGGGGCCGCATACGCGGGCGCAGGGACACACAGGGGGAGCGCGCGGGAGTTCTTCGCCGGTCAGGACCGGGGCCGCGAGACGGCCGGGGGCGCCAGGAGCCGCCGGAGGCCGTCGGGTCCCGTCAGGTCGTCAGGCGCGGAAGCGCAGTGGGTGGTCGACCGGGACCTCCACGACCGCGATGCGCACCCCGTCCGGGTCCTCGATCCACATCTCGATGAGCCCCCACGGCTCGCGCACCGGAGGCCGCGCGATCGCCACCCCGCGCCCCACGAGCTCCTCGTGCGCCTGCGCCACGTCCGCCACTTGGAGCCATAGCCGAAGGCCCGGCGCCGGTGGGTGCTCGGCGCGGCCGGACACCTCCAGGAACCCGCCGCCCAGGAAGTACACCGTGCCGCGCTCCGGCCCCGTACCGAACTCGCGGTAGACGGCGAGACCCAGCTGCTCGCCGTAGAAGGCGCGCGAACGCTCGGGGTCGGTGGGGCGCAGAAGGATCCGGCTGCTCAGTACGTGCACCATGGCAAGGGACCCTAGGGCCTGCCCGGCAGGTCTGGTGGCCGGGTTACGCTCGGGAGGCCGCCAGCGCAATCGATCAGCAGGGAGACCGCACGATGGACACCGCCCGCGTCGCAGGAGAGCTGAGCTACCGGGACGCCACCGAAGCCGACGTCGAGGCGCTGGTGCCGCTCATCGAGTCGGCCTACCGCGGGGACTCCAGCCGCACCGGCTGGACCACCGAGGCCGACATCCTGCAGGGCCAGCGCACCGACCCGGAAGGCGTCCGCGCGGTCATCACGACCCCTGGCAGCAAGCTGCTCACCGTGGAGCGGGACGGGGTGCTCGTCGCGTGCTGCCAGCTCGAACACCGCGGTGACGCGGCCTACTTCGGGATGTTCGCGGTCTCTCCCGCGCTCCAGGGCGCGGGCCTCGGCAAGCAGATCATCGCCGAGGCGGAGCGCACCGTCCGCGCCGAGTGGGGCGTGAGCGAGATGCACATGACCGTGATCTCGGTCCGCGAGGAGCTCATCGCCTTCTACGAGCGGCGCGGCTACCGCCGTACGGGAAAGATGACACCCTTCCCGTACGGCGACGAGCGCTTCGGTCTGCCGCAGCGCGACGACCTCGAATTCGAGCTGCTGGTCAAGGAGTTGGGCTGAGTTCACCCGTGGGCTCCGAAGGAGCGCTACGCGGTGAAGCGGCCGGTGCGGCGGATCTCCGGGTAGTCGGTCGTCGCGCCGTCCAGTTGCAGGGCGCGGACCAGGCGCAGATGGTCCTGGGTGTTCACGGTCCAGCCGATCACCCTGAGCCCCGCCGCGTGGGCCTGCTCGACCGTCTCCAGGGTGAGCCGGTGGATGCTCAGCACCAGGGTCTTCGCGCCGACGGCCCTGGCCCGGTCGATCAGGTCGGGGCCCCAGCTGTCGTCGACGAGCCCTGTGCGCACCCCGGGTACGAGGGAGGCGATCTCCGCGAGCGCCTCGTCGTGGAACGACAGGACCTCCACCCGGCTCACCAGATCGCGCCGCTGGATCACCTCGGCGAGCGAGCGGGCCGCGGCGACGTCCTTGATCTCTGCCTGGATCGGGGTCTTCACCGCGTCGAGCACTTCCTCGAACACGGGGATGCGCTCGCCCTGACCCGCGTCCAGCTCCCGCAGCTCGGCGAGGGTCATCTCGCCGATGGGGCCCCTTCCGTCCGTGGTGCGGTCGACCTCGGCGTCGTGCATGACGACGAGGGCGCCGTCCTTGCTGAGGTGCAGATCGAGTTCGATGACGTCCATGCCCGCGCGCTCTGCGCGGACGAAGGAACGCAGGGTGTTCTCCGGCTCGACACCCATGACCCCGCGATGACCGATGGTGAGGAACGTCAAGACAGGCCTCGCTTCCGTCGACGGCGGTATTGGCGCGTGCTGCAGTCCCGTGCGCACGCGGCAGCCGCAGCCTAACGGCCCGCCACCGCAACGGACCCCGGCTCGCGCGGGGCATCGGCCTCCTCCGCCCGGGTTGACGCGATCCCGAGGACGAGGCCGGTGATGACGGCTGCGACAAGCACTGCGCGGGTACTCACGGGGGCGGCTCCGGGGTGCGGGCGACGGGCGGAAGGACTCCGTCCTACCTGTGCGCACCCCGCGCGGGCCAACCCGTGTCACCCGCCCGTGGGCGATTCCTCCGGCCCTTGACGCGCCCGCTGTCCGGGCCTCACCCGGGGCCGGGCCAGCCGTCGTGATTGTCCGGTTCTCCACCCTGCGGCGGCGCCGGCCGGTCGAGATCGGCGAGCATCGCGCGCGAGCTCCAGCCCGGCCAGCTCCCGGCGCTCGCTCCAGCGCAGCGCGATCCGCGAGGCGTGGTTGGCGGATCCCACCGATCGACATCGATCGGCACGGGTCGCGATCAGCGGCCTCGCCGTAGCCATAGCCGTGCCATTGCGTCAGCACAGGAAGAAGAGCGGTGCGACAGGAGGATGGCAGGATAATTTATTGAGATACCTCTTGAGCGGAAGAACCGAACGCGGATACGGTGTCTTAACGCGAGGTTCTCCTGTGGAGGAAGTGACATGACGGAAATTCTTGTGCAGGACCCGGCCGTGGGGGGCGCAGTATCCGACCGGCGGGTGGTCGACCACCCCGCATGGCCCGCGCTCAAGAATGCCGTGGAGGAGATCCGGCCCTGGCAGTCCAAGGACGGATCGATCGACTTCGACGCCGAGGGCGCCCCCGCCCGCGCCATCGTCGAGGCCACCGTCGACCAGGTCATAGCAGCGGTCGAGCAGCTCTCCCCGCTGCTGCCGCACGACGCCGCCTACCACCGCGCGCTGGTCGCCGACCTGCGTAAATGGGCGGACAGCGCCTTCGACGTACCGGACTTCCTGGACTCGCTGCTGCAGTTCCACCCGGCCGCCGACCGCGCCGACGGCCTCCAGCGCCTGGTCCTCTTCCCCATGTACACGCAGAACGGCAACCCCGACCGCAACCTCGAAGCGGTCGTGCTGCGCATGGTGTGGCCCGAGTGGCTCGCCGAGCTGGAAGCCACGCGCTACGACAACCCGCTGTTCTGCGGCATCACCTTCGAGGACTTCACCTCGGGCTACGACACCCACTCGGCGGTCCTCTTCCCCGAGACCATCGCCGTGCGCGAGGCCCCCGAGCGCTTCACCTGGGGCGGCATCTTCTGCGACCGCGAGGCGGCCCGCTTCCGCGCCGTGACCGAGGCCTCCGTGCGCATCCTCGGGCTCGAACTCCCCGAGGACATCCGGGAGATGGTGGCCGACCAGAAGCGCTGCGAGCAGGCCTTCGTGCTCTGGGACATGGTCCACGACCGCACCCACAGCCACGGCGACCTGCCGTTCGACCCCTTCATGATCAAGCAGCGCCAGCCGTTCTGGATGTACGGCCTCGAAGAGCTGCGCTGCGACCTCACCGCCTTCAAGGAGGCCGTGAAGCTGGACGCCGAGGGCAACCGACACGGCCGCGATGTCCAGTACGCCGTGCTCTTCGACCGGATGTTCCGCTTCCCGGTCTCCGGCGACCGCGTCCGCAACTACGACGGGCTCGGCGGCCAGCTCCTCTTCGCCTACCTGCACAAGCACGACGTGGTGCGCTGGACCGACAACAAGCTGCACATCGACTGGGACCGCGCCCCGCAGGTCACCAACCAGCTGTGCGCCGAGATCGAGAAGCTCTACCGCGACGGCATCGACCGGCCCAAGCTGGTCCACTGGTTCGCCGCGTACGAGCTGGTCTCGACGTATCTCGCCCCGCACCCGGGATCGCGCTGGGCCAAGGGCCCCGACGCCCTGGATCTGTCCCAGCCGCCGCGCAAGCTCGTCGACGACGTGCTTCCGGACGAGTTTCCGCTCAGCATGTTCTATGAGGCGCTCTCCAAGAAGCTGAAGGACGTGATCGCCTCCACCAAGGGGATCACCGCCGCTTCCGCCTCGGTCGGGGCTGCCGCGTGAGCTTTCGTACGGAAGGGGCGAGGAAAATGAACAACGGACCTCTCAACGGCGCCGTCGTCGCCGTGGCGGGAGCCGCGGGACCGGCCGGCCGGGCCGCTCTGCTGCGGCTCGCCGAGGCGGGCGCGATCGTCGTCGGATCCGACCAGGACGCGGCGCGCCTGGCCGAGGCCGTGGACGCCGCGCGGTACGCGCACGGCGGCGCCACCGTCACCGGGGACACCGTCGACCTCCTCGACCTCCAGGCCACCCGCGACTGGGCCGACCGCATCCAGAAGGACTTCGGGCGGATCGACGGCATGGTCCACCTCGTCGGCGGCTGGCGCGGCAGCACCTCCTTCCCGGAGACCGACCTCGCCGACTGGGAGCTCCTGGAGAAGCTGCTGATCAAGACCGTGCAGCACACCTCTCTCGCCTTCCACGACGCGTTGCTGCGCAGCGACCGGGGACGCTTCGTGCTGGTCAGCCAGTCCGGCGCGCACAAGCCCACCGCGAACAACGCCGCGTACAACGCGGGCAAGGCCGCGGCCGAGGCGTGGACGCTGGCGCTGGCCGACGCCTTCCGCAAGGCAGGGGGCGAGAACGAGCCGAAGGCCGCTGCTGCGATCCTGGTGATCAAGGCACTGGTGCACGACGCGATGCGCGCCGAGCGACCCAATGCGAAGTTCGCGGGCTTCACCGACGTCAAGGAGCTGGCCGACGCCATCGCCGGCGTGTGGGACCGGCCCGCCCAGGAAGTGAATGGACAGCGCCTGTGGCTGACCCCCAAGCCGTGAGGACCGACGCCCGACAGCACCACGACCCGGCGGTGCGCGGCTTCGCCAGCGACAACTACGCCGGCGCGCACCCCGAGGTCCTCGCGGCCCTCGCGCTCGCCAACGGCGGTCACCAGATCGCGTACGGCGAGGACGACTACACCGACCACCTCCAGCGCGTCATGCACAGCCACTTCGGCGCCGACGCCGAGGCCTTCCCGGTCTTCAACGGGACCGGGGCCAACGTCACCGCGCTCCAGGCGCTGACCGACCGCTGGGGCGCGGTCATCTGCGCCGAGACCGCGCACATCAACGTCGACGAGGGCGGCGCTCCCGAGCGCATGGCCGGGCTCAAGCTGCTCACCGTGGCGACGCCCGACGGCAAGCTGACGCCCGAGCTCATCGACCGGCAGGCCTGGGGCTGGGAGGACGAGCACCGGGCGATGCCGCAGGTCGTCTCGATCACCCAGAACACCGAGCTGGGCACGGTCTACACGCCCGACGAGATCCGGGCGATCTGCGACCACGCCCACGAGCGCGGCATGAAGGTCCACCTCGACGGGGCGCGCATATCCAACGCGGCCGCCTCGCTGAACGTTCCCATGCGTACGTTCACCAACGCGGTCGGGGTCGACGTCCTGTCGTTCGGCGGCACCAAGAACGGGATGCTGTTCGGCGAGGCGATCGTCGTCCTCGACCCGGACGCGGGCCGGCAGATGAAGCACATCCGCAAGATGTCCATGCAGCTCGCCTCCAAGATGCGCTTCGTCTCCGTGCAGTTGGAGGCGCTGCTCGCCAAGGACCTGTGGCTGCGCAACGCCCGGCACGCCAACGCGATGGCCCAGCGCCTCGCCGATGGAGTGCGCCAGGTCCACGGCGTGGAGATCCTCCACGAGGTGCAGGCCAACGCCGTCTTCGCCCGCCTGCCGCACGACGTCAGCGAGCGGCTCCAGAAGCGCTACCGCTTCTACTTCTGGGACGAGAACGCCGGCGACGTCCGGTGGATGTGCTCCTTCGACACCACCGAGGACGACGTCGACGGCTTCCTGGCGGCGCTGAAGGAAGAGATGGCCCGCTAACCGCCGCACATCTGGATATCTATGCGGCCGATCGTAAAGTCATTGACTTGCGGTCGGCCGCATTCGTACGCTCGCATGCCATGGAGCTCATCCAGCGCAATCCCCAACTAGCCGCATACCTCGCAGCGGACGACGTCGTCGATCATCGGCACCCACTCGTGCGCGAGACCTCCGCCCGGCTCGCATCCCGCACCACCGGCGCATACTCATACGCCAAGGCCGCCTATGAGTTCGTTCGTGACGAGATCCCGCACTCCCAGGACTCCGGCGTCCTGCGGGTGACCTGGCGGGCCTCCGGCGTCCTGGCGGAGCGCACCGGCATCTGCTGTGCCAAGTCGCACGCCCTGGCCGCGCTGCTGCGCGCCGAAGCGATCCCGGCCGCCTTCTGCTACCAGCGGCTCGCCGACGACGACGGCTCCAACCCCATGGTGCACGGCCTGGTCGCCGTCCGGCTGCCCGGCAGGAGCGCGTGGGCGCGGATCGATGCGCGCGGCAACAAGCCCGGGATCGACGCGCGGTTCTCGCTCGACGAGGAGCGCCTCGCGTGGAAGGTCCGGCCAGAGTTTAGTGAAGTGGACTACCCAGTGCTTTACGATGTACCTCATCCGGCAGTTATGAGCGCTCTCAAGGCAGCGCCCGACCGGCCGTCGCTGTGGCCGATCTATCCGACCGAACTGTGAGGCACCACCGATCATGACGCTCACACTCACCGTGTCCGACGACGTCAGGGCCATCGCGCCCGGCTTCACCCATGTCGCCGTCGAGGCGTTCGGACTCGTCAACGCGCCCAGTGACGAGGCGAGTTCGGCGCTGCTCGACGACGCCGCGCGCAGGCTCGCCGAGCGGCTTGAGGGCCGGGCCCCGCACGAGGACCCGCACATGGCCGCCTGGCGCGCCGCGTACACCGCCTTCGGCTCCAAGCCGAACCGCACCCGCAACTCGGCCGAGGCGCTCGCCAAGCGGGCCCTGGCCGACGGCGGGCTTCCGCGCATCAACCTGCTCGTCGACGTGTACAACGCGATCAGCGTCGCCCACCTCATCCCCGTCGGCGGCGAGGACACCGATCACATCAAGGGGTCGATGCGGCTGGTGCGGGCCACCGGCGAGGAGCCGTTCCACACCGTCGCGGGCGGCGAGGCGGCCGTCGAGCACCCGGACGCGGGCGAAGTGGTGTGGCGCGACGACGAGGGCGTCACCTGCCGCCGCTGGAACTGGCGCCAGGGAGTGCGGACCAGGCTCACCGAGGAGTCGGTCAACGCGCTCTTCCTCCTGGAGGGCATGGCGCCGCACTGCGACCTGGCCACCGCCGGCGCCGAACTGGCCGAACTCCTGGAGAAGTTCAGCCCCGGGACGCGGATCACCGTCCATGCCCCGGTCGCCGCATCCGTACAGGAGTGACGATTCAGCCCTTGGCCTCGGCGGCCTTCACCTGCTCGGGCGTCGGCGCCGTACCGCCCAGGTGCGACGGCACCCACCAGGTGTCGCCCGCGTCCTTGGGGCGTACGGGATAGGCGCGCTGGGCGGCTTCGAGGAGCTCCTGGCAGCGCTCGCGCAGCCGCCGCGTGATGGCGCCCGCGTACTGGTCGGCGGGCGCCTCCACGGGCTCGCCGACGCGGATGGTGACCGGGATGTGACTGCGCTTGAAGTTGCGCGGACGCCCCTTCGTCCACACCCGCTGAGTGCCCCACAGCGCCATCGGGATCAGCGGAACCCCGGCCTCCTGAGCGAGCCTCGCCGCACCCGACTTGAAGCTCTTCAGCGTGAAGGACTGCGAGATCGTCGCCTCGGGGAACACACCGATCACCTCACCGGAACGCAGCGACGCGAGGGCGTGCTGGTAGGCGTCCTCGCCCTGCTTGCGGTCCACCGGGATGTGCTTCATGCCGCGCATCAGCGGGCCGGAGATCTTGTGCCGGAACACCGACTCCTTGGCCATGAAGCGCACGAGCCGCTTCTGCGGCAGCGCCGCGAGGCCCGTGAAGATGAAGTCGAGATAGCTGATGTGATTGCTGACGAGCACCGCCCCGCCCGTGCGCGGGATGTTCTCCGAACCCTGGGTGTCGATCTTCAGGTCGAGCGCCTTGAACATCGTGAGTGCGGCGCCGATGACCGGCCGATAGACGAGTTCTGCCATCTGAGGGGAGACCCTTCGTGTGCCCGGGGAGGGTGCTCCCGGAGAATAAGTTACGCAGCCGTAGGTTTTAGGCTTTGGGCAGATGGTGCCCGATGCGCGCCGAGCTGGCCAGTCCTGGCGCTGTGCGCAGGGGAGATTCTCGTCACGTCTTCGCAGGTCGGGACCCGGGGAATCATTGCGGACCGATACGCGCTGCAACCGTACGACAGGGCAGGTAGTGGCCGCGTGAAGACGTGGGCGCGCGTAGAGACGTGGGCGGGGGCAGCGGTGGTGGGAGGCGGCGTGGTGGACGACGGCGGGCGCAGGCTCGGCGAGGCCGAGCTGGGGTGCGGGCTCGGGCGGCGGGCCACGCTGGTGCAGTTCTCCAGTGCGTTCTGCCAGCCCTGCCGGGCGACCCGGCGCACCCTGGCCGAGGTGGCCGCGATGGTGGACGGCGTCGCGCACGTGGAGATCGACGCGGAGGAGCGGCTCGCTCTCGTACGGGACCTGGAGATCGTGCGCACCCCGACCGTGCTCGTGCTCGACGCGGCGGGCCGCATCGTGCGCCGGGCGGCCGGGCAGCCGCGCCGCGCGGACGTCATCGCCGCGCTCGGGCAGGCGGTGTGAGGTGCGCGCCCGCCTTGTTGCCGAGGTCCGCAGTGAGGGATCTCCCATATCCCGGAAGCCACTTGACTGCGACCGCGCCGAATCGTCAGTCTGACGATGTGCCGACAGACCTCCTTCTCTACGGACGCGCCCATGTGGACCTCGCCCGCAACGCGAGCGCGCGCTGTCCGGGCTGCTGAACATCCGCAGCCCCCGTCGCACCCACCGCAGAAGGACAATTCCATGACGGCCTCGCCCGAACTCGGTACCGCTCAGACCGCCTCTCCCGAACTGCTCAAGTCGGTCTTCCGCCAGCACGCCGCGGGCGTCGCGGTGATCACGGCCCAGCGGGCCGGCCGGCCTGTCGGCTTCACCGCCACCTCCCTCAACTCCGTTGCCGCGGAGCCTCCGTTGATCTCCTTCGGGATCGGTACCGGGTCCTCCAGCTGGCCCGTCGTCGCCGAGGCCGACCACATCGGCGTGCACATACTCGGCGAGCACCAGCAGGACCTGGCCGCCACCTTCGCCCGCAGCGGCGCCGACCGGTTCGGCCCGGCCACCGGCTGGCGCACCGGCCCCGAGGGCGTTCCCGTCCTCGACGGCGTCCTTGCCTGGCTGGTCTGCAAGGTGGTGGCCCGCATTCCGGCCGGGGACCACCGCATCGTGCTCGGTCAGGCGGTCGTCGGTGACCCCGTGGGCGCCGGCCGCCCGCTGCTCTACCACCAGGGCCGCTTCAACGCGCTGCGCGACTGAAAGTTCCTCACCGGTTCGATTACTCAGCGTTGGCAAGGTCACAGTTCAAAGCGCTTGCTTACTGGGAACAAGCTGGGTGTACTGGCGAGTAATATTTCGTTCGGAGCGCCGGTCGCCCCGACCGGAAACCGCCCCATCAGGCGCCTATGCTGCGTGCATCAAGGCAGCCCAGAAATGACGATGCAGTAGGAGAGCCGGCGTGAGCTTGAGGATCGTTGTCTGTGTGAAGTACGTGCCCGACGCCACCGGCGACCGGCACTTCGCCGATGACCTGACCGTCGACCGCGACGACGTCGACGGCCTCCTTTCGGAGCTCGACGAGTACGCGGTCGAGCAGGCACTGCAGATCGCCGACGAGGCGGACGACGCGGAGATCACCGTGCTGACCGTCGGCCCCGAGGACGCCAAGGACGCGCTGCGCAAGGCGCTTTCGATGGGCGCCGACAAGGCCGTCCACGTCGAGGACGACGACCTGCACGGCACCGATGTGATCGGCACCTCGCTGGTCCTGGCCAAGGCCGTCGAGAAGACCGGCTACGACCTGGTCATCTGCGGCATGGCGTCCACCGACGGCACCATGGGTGTCCTGCCGGCGCTGCTCGCGGAGCGCCTCGGCGTCCCGCAGGTCACGCTGCTCTCCGAGGTCTCCGTCGAGGACGGCGTCGTGAAGGGCCGTCGCGACGGCGACACCGCTTCCGAGCAGCTTGAGGCGTCCCTGCCGGCCGTCGTGTCGGTGACGGACCAGTCGGGCGAGGCCCGCTACCCGTCCTTCAAGGGCATCATGGCCGCCAAGAAGAAGCCGGTGGAGTCCCTGGACCTGGGCGACCTGGACATCGACGCCGACGAGGTCGGCCTCGAAGGCTCCTGGACCGCGGTCGACTCCGCGGCCGAGCGTCCGGCCCGCACGGCCGGCACGATCGTCAAGGACGAGGGCGAGGGCGGCAAGCAGCTGGCCGAGTTCCTGGCCGGCCAGAAGTTCATCTAAGTGCCCCACCGGTCCGGGAACTTTCCGGCCCGACCCCGCACTTAGGGCTCGCCGAGCCCCTCAACTGCCCGTCTTTTCTTCGCACTTGCAGGAGATTGAAGTCCCATGGCTGAAGTTCTGGTCTACGTCGACCACGTGGACGGTGCCGTCCGCAAGCCCACCCTTGAGCTGCTGACGCTGGCCCGCCGCATCGGCGAGCCCGTCGCCGTCGCGCTCGGCGCCGGCGCCGAGAACACCGCCGCCGCGCTCGCCGAGCACGGCGCGGTCAAGGTCCTCACCGCCGACGCCCCCGAGTTCGCCGAGTACCTCGTCGTGCCGAAGGTGGACGCCCTCCAGGCCGCGTACGACGCCGTTTCCCCGGCTGCCGTGCTCGTCCCGTCCTCCGCCGAGGGCAAGGAGATCGCGGCCCGCCTCGCCGTTCGCATCGGCTCCGGCATCATCACCGACGCCGTCGACCTGGAGGCCGGCGACGAGGGTCCGGTGGCCACGCAGTCCGCGTTCGCCGCCTCCTTCACCACCAAGTCCCGCGTCTCCAAGGGCACCCCGGTCATCACGGTCAAGCCGAACTCGGCCGCCGTGGAGGCCGCGCCGGCCGCGGGCGCCGTCGAGGCCCTGTCGGTCACCTTCTCCGCCCTGGCCACCGGCACCAAGGTCACCGCGCGCACCCCGCGCGAGTCGACCGGCCGCCCCGAGCTGACCGAGGCCGCGATCGTGGTCTCCGGCGGCCGCGGTGTCAACGGCGCCGAGAACTTCGGGATCATCGAGGCTCTCGCCGACTCGCTCGGCGCGGCCGTCGGCGCCTCGCGCGCCGCGGTGGACGCGGGCTGGTACCCGCACTCCAACCAGGTCGGCCAGACCGGCAAGTCGGTCTCGCCGCAGCTCTACATCGCCAACGGCATCTCCGGCGCCATCCAGCACCGGGCCGGCATGCAGACCTCGAAGACCATCGTGGCCATCAACAAGGACGCCGAGGCCCCGATCTTCGACCTGGTCGACTACGGCGTGGTCGGCGACCTGTTCCAGGTCGTCCCGCAGCTCACCGAAGAGGTCAACTCCCGCAAGGGCTGACCTGCGAGTTCTGTCCGGCCCGGGGCCGCGTGGTGATCTTCACCGCGCGGCCCCCGGTCGTTTCGGACAACCATTGACGCAGGAGAAGCGGCCTATTAACTTCGCTATACGGATTGTTGATTCCGTGAAGCGGAAAAGTTCGACGGTGTGGAGGGTGCAGGATGGGTCAGCAGGAGCAGGTGGCAACGAGCCTCGCGGGCGTGGTCAGCGAGGAGATCAGTGCCTCCCTCGTGGCAGTGGACGAGGAGCTCGCCCGCCGTTACCCGGGCGACCCCGGCACCCGCCAGCCCGTGCACACCGTCTACGTACCCGGCGACGTCTTCGACGCGGGCACCCTCCGCTCCTGGGGCGACCAGGCGCTTGCCGCGCTCGACGAGCACGCCCCGGACGCCGCCTCGTTCGCCAAGGTGCTCGGCATCGCCGACGAGCTCGCGCAGCCCGTGTACGACCGGGTGCGCGCCAAGCTGACCCGCGAGCCCATCGAGGACCTGCGCGTCGACTTCGAGGACGGCTACGGCCCCCGCCCCGACGCCGAGGAGGACGCCGACGCCGCGCGCGCCGCCCGTCTCATCGCCGAGGCTTTCAAGAACGGCACCGCCGCCCCGTACATGGGCATCCGCATGAAGTGCATGGAGGCCGCGGTCCGCGACCGCGGCATCCGCACCACCGACGTCTTCCTCACCACGCTCATGCAGCATGGCGGCCTGCCCGACGGCCTCGTGCTCACGCTGCCGAAGGTGACCTACCCCGAGCAGGTCACCGCCTTCGTACGGCTGCTCAGCGCCTTCGAGAAGGCGCACGGCCTGCCCGATGGACGGCTCGGCTTCGAGATCCAGATCGAGACCAGCCAGTCCATCCTGGCCGCCGACGGCACCGCCGCCGTGGCCAAGATGATCGACGCCGCCCAGGGCCGCGCCACCGGCCTGCACTACGGCACCTTCGACTACAGCGCCTGCGTGGGCGTCTCCGCCGCCTACCAGGCCAGCGACCACCCCGCCGCCGACCACGCCAAGGCCGTCATGCAGGTGGCAGCCGCGGGCACCGGCGTACGCGTCTCGGACGGCTCGACCAACGTGCTGCCCGTCGGCTCCACCGAGCACGTCCACGAGGCCTGGCGCCTCCACTACGGCCTCACCCGCCGCGCCCTCGCCCGCGCCTACTACCAGGGCTGGGACATGCACCCCGGCCACATGCCGACCCGGTACGCGGCCGTGTACGCCTTCTACCGCGAGGGCCTTGAGCAGGCCGCCGGGCGCCTCGCCGCGTACGTCGCCAAGACCGAGGGCGACGTCATGGACGAGCCCGCCACCGCCAAGGCGCTCAGCGGCTACCTGCTGCGCGGCCTGGACTGCGGCGCCCTCGACAACGCGGAGGTGGCCCGCCTGACCGGCCTGACCCGCGCCGACCTCGACGCCTTCGCCTCCCCCCGCCGAGGCACCCTCACCGTCACCGCCCCGTAGCACGACCGGGACCGAACGGGCCCCGAGGACTGTCACCGCTGCCCCGTACTCTGTACGCGACCACAATCGCCACAGAGGGACGGGGCAGCGGTGTCTACGGGGGAGAGCCAACTACTGGCGGGCCGGTACCGGGTCGTCGAGCAGCTCGGCCGCGGCGGCATGGGCGTCGTGTGGCGTGCCCACGACGAAGTGCTCGGCCGCGAGGTCGCCGTCAAGGAACTGCGCACGTTCAGCGACGCGTCCGCCCCCGAACTGGGTGATCTGCGGCTGCGCATGCAGCGCGAGGCACGAGCCGCGGCGCGGGTGCGCCACCCCTCGGTCGTCGCCGTCCACGACGTCACCGAGCACGAGGGCCGCCCGGTCATCGTCATGGAGCTGATCGACGGCCCCTCGCTCGACGACGTCCTCGGCGAACGCGGCGTCCTGGAGCACGGCGAGGCCGCGGCCATCGGCGCCAAGGTCCTCGAAGCGCTGGCCGCGGCCCACCAGGTGGGCGTGCTGCACCGCGATGTGAAGCCCGGCAACGTCCTCCTCGACGCTTCCGGCCGGGTGGTCCTCACCGACTTCGGCATCGCCGCCATGGACGACCCGGGCGACGGCTCACAGACCCACCTGACGCGCAGCGGCGAACTGGTCGGCTCCCTGGACTACCTGGCGCCCGAGCGAGCCCAGGGTCAGGAACCGGGCCCCGCGTCCGACGTCTGGGCGCTCGGCGCCACGCTGTACGCGGCCGTCGAGGGCGCGGCCCCCTTCCGCCGCACCTCCACCTGGTCGACCCTGAACGCGATCGTGGTCGAGCCGCTGCCCGAGGCACGCCGGGCCGGCCCGCTCGGGCCCGTACTCCAGCGCCTCATGGACAAGGACCCGGCTCGGCGGCCCGACGCCCAGACCGCGGCCCGGCTGCTCGCGGAGGTCGCCGCAGCGGCCGCCGACGGGGAGACCGGGCCGACCACGGTGCGGTCCGCCTCCCCGCCGGCGGCCTCGCCTCCGCGCAGCGCGACCGTGCGTGATGCGCTGCCGCACCGGCCAGAGGGGTTCGGACCCGTCACGCCGGCGCCGGTGCCGCACAAGGCCGAGGGCTTCGGCCCCGTCGTCACGCACGTCCCGGAACCGGCCGCCGGGCGGGGCCGGGGCAAGGCCCTGGTCGCCGCCGGAGTGACCGCCGTGCTGCTCGTCGGCGGCGGTGTCGCGTACGCGCTCCTCGACCATGGGGACGCGACCGGCGGGCAGCGGGCGGTGGGGGCGGCGAACAGCGCGACACCGGGAACGGGCACGGCGGACGATCAGCTGGGCGCGGCCGGTCTGAGTACGTCCAGTCCCTCCGCGAGCTCCACCCCCAACTCTCCCTCGCCCGCGCCGAGTTCGAGCCCGAACCCGTCCGCCAAGGGCGATGCCGGTAAGGGGAACGACCCGAAGGGCGGCGCGAGCAAGGCGCCCGACCCGAAGACGAACCCCCCGAGTGCCCCCAGTACGGGCGGCACCTCAGGCGGCGCCGCGCCCCCGGCCGGCAGCTGCCAGCCGATCGCGGGAGGCAAGTTCAACTGCCAGGTGTGGCGCAGCGCGAAGAGCATCCGGCAGGACGGCGGCGCGGCGGGCGTGCTCAACGCGGGCACCAACTACTTCTACTGCCAGGCGAACCTGGGCCGCCGCGAGACGTACGGGAAGTGGACCAACACCTGGTGGGCCAGGACGGACGACGACAGCGGCAACACGAACGTCTACGTCAGCGTGGTCTACCTGAAGGGCGGCAACAACGACGAGCCGGTCCCCGGCTTGAAGCCCTGCTGACCCAACCACCCACCAGTCCCGCCGGGGTCCTGTACAACCCGGGCGAGCACCAGCCCCGCCAGGGGCGCGGGGAACTGCGTGAACCCTCCGGGCGGCGGCCTAGCCGAGAGAGGGCGGCGGGATCTCGCCCGAGCCGCGCTGGATCAGCACGGTGGGCAGCTCGACGCGGGTGGGCGTCTCGTCGGCGCCGTCGAGCCGACGGAAGAGCAGCTCCGCCGCCGTGCGGCCGAGGGTCGCGGCGTCCTGCGAGATCACCGTGATGCCGAGCAGGTCGGCCAGTTCGATGTCGTCGAAGCCGACCAGGGCCACCGGGCGCTCGCGGCCCGCCAGGACGCGTACCGCCGTGACCGTCACCCGGTTGTTGCCCGCGAACAGCGCGGTGACCGCGTCCGGCCCCGCCAGCATCGACTCGGCGGCCGCGCGCACCCGCTCGGGAGAGGTCGAGCCGAGCGACACCCAGGAGTCGTCGACCGTCAGACCCGCGTCCGCCATGGCCGCGTGATAGCCGCGCAGCCGCTCGGTGGCGGTGTGGATGCGGGGCTGGTCGCCGATGAAGCCGATCCGCCGGTGGCCGTGCGCGACGAGGTGGGCCACGCCCGCGCGGGCGCCGCCGAAGCTGTCGGACAGGACCACGTCGGCGTCGATCTGCCCGGCGGGGCGGTCCACGAACACCGTCGCGACGCCCGCCTTTATCTCAGGTTCGAGATAGCGGTGGTCGGACCCGGCGGGGATCACGATCAGCCCGTCGACCCGGCGGGCGCAGAACGCGAGGACCAACTCCTGCTCGCGGTCCGCGTCCTCGGCGCTTGAGCCGTTGATGAGCAGCGCCCCGTGCTCCCGCGCGACCTCCTCCACGGCCCGGCTGAGCGGCCCGTAGAACGGGTCGGCGAGGTCTTCGAGGACCAGGCCGATCGACGCGGTGCGGCCCTTGCGCAGCACGCGTGCACTGTCGTTGCGGCGAAAGCCCAGCGCCTCGATGGCCTCCTGCACCCGCCGCTCGGTGTCCGGGGTCACCCCGGGCTCACCGTTGACCACCCGGGACACCGTCTTGAGGCCGACACCGGCGCGCGCGGCGACATCCTTCATCGTCGGACGGTTGCCGTAGCGGGGCTCGTGGTGGCGGGCGTTCTCGGCCACAGTGCGCTGTCCTGTCGTCGTCGGGAGCCGTCCGGCGCGGTCGAGTGCCATAACGGTGTGTGTGGCGTCGAGCATAGGCCCTGGACAACGTTGTCACATGCAGGGAGACTCTCATCTTGACCTGCTGTTACCCGGCCCTCACCAGGAGATCCGACCTCGATGCACACCGACCTCGTGGCCGCGCTCGACATCGGCGGCACCAAGATCGCCGGAGCCCTGGTGGACGCCGGCGGCCGGCTGCTCGTCCGCGCCCAGCGGCCGACTCCCGCCCACGAGGACGGCGACACGGTGATGCGCGCGGCCGAGGCGGTCCTCGCCGAGCTGACCGGATCCCCGCTGTGGGGGCGTACGAGCGCTGTCGGCATCGGCAGCGCCGGGCCCGTGGACGCGTCGGCGGGCACGGTCAGCCCCGTCAACATCCCCGGCTGGCGCGGCTTTCCGCTGGTCGAGCGGGTGCGCGCGGTCACCGGCGGACTCGACGTCGAACTCGTCGGCGACGGCGTCGCGATGACCGCCGCCGAACACTGGCTCGGCGCCGCCCGCGGCCACGACAACGCGCTGTGCATGGTCGTGTCGACCGGCGTCGGCGGCGGGCTCGTTCTCGGCGGCAAACTGCACCCCGGTCCCACCGGCAACGCCGGCCACATCGGCCACATCAGCGTCGACCTCGACGGCGACGCCTGCCCGTGCGGGGCGCGCGGCTGCGTGGAACGGATCGCGAGCGGCCCCAACATCGCCCGCCGAGCCCTGGACAACGGCTGGCGGCCCGGCCCCGACGGTGACACGTCGGCCGCCGCCGTCGCCGCGGCCGCCCGCTCCGGTGATCCGGTCGCGGTCGCCTCCTTCGAGCGTGCGGCCCGGGCGCTGGCCGCCGGCATCGCGGCGACCGCCACGCTGGTCGAGATCGACATCGCGGTGGTGGGCGGGGGAGTGGCCGGCGCGGGCGACGTCCTCTTCACCCCCCTGCGCCGAGCCCTGCGCGACTACGCCACGCTCTCCTTCGTCCAGCGCCTGACCGTCGCGCCCGCGCTGATGGGCCCGGACGCGGGTTTGGTGGGGGCGGCCGCGGCGGCATCGGAGCGGCGGTCGGACGAGGCGGCATTGCTGAAGTGACGAACAGAATCTGGTAGTTGACGGACGATATCTCTCACTCCTCTCACACCTCTCACCGGCTAAGCGGGTGGAACGACTACGGGGGAGGAGTCGTCGGAGCGCTGAAAAGGCGGCCGCGAGCCGGAAGGTGACGCATCGTCACATCCCTCCGCGCCCGCGCAAGGCGGGATGACTTCATCCCTCTGCCGGCCCCTCACCGAATGACGAGCATTTCCGGTAGGGCTTGTTGAAGTCTGTTGGACGAGAAGCGGTAACGGTTGCCTGGCTTTGCGTCAAATCCCTTGACGACACCCTGACTTGGGGGTGTGATCCAACCCTCGCGTTTGGTTGTGTTGGGTCGCACCCCGGAGGAGGGGTACATGGCGCAGTCATCGTTCAATGGTCCTATGGCGCCCGGTAGCGTGGCAGGACATCGGATGTCTCGGCGGAATCTTCTGCGTGGTGCGGCGATCGGCGCCGGGGCTGTCGCGCTGCCCTCGCTGCTCGCGGCGTGCGACAGCGGGCCCGGCGGGGACACCAAGACGATCCGCCTGGGCTCGAATTCCTCGGACGCCGTCCCGAAGAAGGCATTCGCCGACGCGTTCGCGGCGTACGAGAAGCAGTCCAAGGAAGGCCGCAAGATCAAGGTCAACACCGTTGACCACAACACCTTCCAGGAGAACATCAACCGCTATCTGCAGGGCAAGCCGGACGACGTCTTCATGTGGTTCGCGGGCTACCGCATGCAGTTCTTCGCGCAGAAGGGCCTGCTGTACGACCTAAGCGACCTCTGGTCGGGCTTCCAGGGCTTCTCCGACGCGCTCAAAGCGCAGTCCACCGGCGCGGACGGCAAGCAGTACTTCGTGCCGTACTACTACTACCCGTGGGCGGTCTTCCACCGCGCGAGCGTGTTCCAGGAGCACGGGTACACGGCGCCGAAGACCTTCGACCAGTACGTCGAGCTGGCCAAGCAGATGCAGAAGGACAAGCTCGATCCCATCGCGTTCTGCGACAAGGACGGCTGGCCCGCCATGGGCACCTTCGACTACCTCAACATGCGCACCAACGGTTACGACTTCCACAAGAGCCTGATGGCCGGCAAGGAGGCGTGGACCGACAAGCGGGTCAAGGACGTCTTCGACAGCTGGCGCCGCATCCTTCCGTACTGCCAGCAGGGCGCGAACGGGCGCACCTGGCAGGAGGCCGCGCAGAGCCTCCAGAAGAAGCAGTCGGGCATGGCGGTGTTCGGACTGCCGCACGTGGGCCAGCAGTTCCCCACATCCGACCAGGGCGACATCGCGTTCTTCCCGTTCCCGGAGATCAACCCGCAGTACGGACAGGACGCGGTCGAGGCACCCATCGACGGCTTCCTCCTCGCCAAGAACGCCAAGGAGCTGAAGAACAAGCAGTCCATGGAGAGCGCCAAGGACCTGCTCAAGTGGCTCGCCACGCCCAAGGCGGAGGATATCTACCTCGCGGGCGACCCGAACAACATCGCGGTCAACTCCGGGGCGGACACCGCGAAGTACAGCCCGTTGCAGAAGAAGGCGGTCGAGCTGGTCTCCGGGGCCAAGCAGATCTCGCAGTTCCTGGACCGCGACACCCGCCCCGACTTCGCCTCCACCGTGATGATCCCGGCCATCCAGAAGTTCATCGGCAACCCGAACGACGTCGACGGCCTCGTCAACGACATCGAGCGCCAGAAGAAGACCATCTTCGCCGCCGAGGGCTGAGAGCCCGGGGCCGCCCCCGCCCGGGCCCGCGACGAGATCCCAGCACCTCCAACTGACCGACGCTCGCTTCGACTTGGAGTACTCAGCCGTGGCGCTCATCACCGCGCGGCGCGGAGGGCGACGGGGTTCCAGGCGGTTCACCGCCCGCGACCTCGTCGTCCTCGGCGTGCTGCTTGGACTGCCCGTCCTGCTCGACATCGCCATCGTGTGGGGCCCCACCCTCGCCTCCGTCGTCCTGTCCTTCACCAGCTGGGACGGCATCGGCGACATCAAATGGGTCGGCACGCAGAACTACACCAACCTCTTCACCAACTACCCGCCGTTCTGGCCCGCCGTCCGGCACAACCTGATGTGGCTGGGCGTACTCGGCCTCGTGGCAACGCCGTTCGGGCTGCTGCTCGCCGTCCTCATCGACAGGGGCGTACGGTTCAGCCGCTTCTACCAGTCGACGCTGTACATGCCGGTCGTGCTCTCCCTCGCCGTCGTCGGGTTCATCGCCCAACTGGTCTTCTCCCGCGACCAGGGAGCGCTCAACGCCCTGCTCGGCAACAGGAACAACCCCACCGACTGGCTCGGCGACCCGGACCTGAACATCTGGATGATCCTGCTGGCCGCGGCGTGGCGGCACACCGGCTACGTGATGATCCTCTACCTCGCGGGCCTGAAAGCCGTCGACCCCTCGCTCAAGGAGGCCGCGGCCATCGACGGTGCGAGCGAGCGCCAGGCCTTCTTCCGCGTCGTCCTCCCCACCCTGCGCCCGGTGAACGTCATCGTCGGCGTCATCACGGTCATCGAGTCGCTGCGCGCCTTCGACATCGTGTACGCCGTCAACCACGGGCGCAACGGCCTCGAAGTGCTCTCGGTGCTCGTCACCGACAACATCATCGGCGAGGCCAGCCGCATCGGCTTCGGCTCGGCGATCGCCGTGGTGCTGCTGACCGTCTCCCTCGGGTTCGTCATCACGTACCTGGTTCAGGAGATCCGAGGGGAGAAGAACCGATGACCACCCACACCGCGCCCGCGCCCACGACCACCGCCCCGGCAACGGCACCCGCCACCCGCCGGCGCCGGGTGCGCCCGGGCCGCCTCGGCGTGCACGCGTTCCTCATGGCCGTCTCGCTCGCCTTCCTCACGCCCCTGCTGCTCGCCGTGTACGCGTCACTGCGCCCCTACGACGAGACCTCCCGCTACGGCTATCTCTCGCTCCCCAAACACCTCTCCTTCGCCTACTACAAGCAGGCCTTCACCGACGCGGGCATGACGAAGTACTTCGTCAACACCCTGATCATCGCGGTGCCGGGCGTGATCCTCGTCCTCTTCTTCGCCTCGTTCGTGGCCTTCGCCGTCTCACGCCTGCGACTCCGGGGCGGAGTCGTCCTGTTGATGCTCTTCACGGCGGGCAACCTGCTGCCCCAGCAGGTGATCGTGACCCCGCTGTACGTGGTGTTCAACCGCATCCCGCTGCCGTACTGGATGTCCGACTCGATGACGATGTTCGACTCGTACTGGGCCGTCATCGCCGTGCAGGTCGGCTTCCAGGTCGGCTTCTGCGTCTTCGTGCTCGCCAATTTCATGCGCACCCTGCCGCAGGAGATCCTGGAGGCGGCGATCGTCGACGGCGCCGGTGTGTGGACCCAGTACTGGCGCATCACCCTGCCCCTGTGCCGCCCGGCCCTCGCGGCGCTGGCGACGCTCCAGTTCACCTGGATGTACAACGACTTCCTGTGGGCCCTGGTCTTCATGTCCGACGGCGACAAGCTCCCCATCACCTCGGCGCTGAACAACCTGAGGGGCCAGTTCTTCACGGACTACAACTTGCTGGCGGCGGGCTCGGTGATCGTCGCGCTCCCGACCCTGATCGTGTTCCTGCTATTGCAACGGCACTTCATCGCGGGGCTCACGCTGGGTTCGAGCAAGGGATAGCAGCAGGTAATTGACGGAGCGTCAGGGCGGCGGGCCCGGGAAGGCACCCGGGCGCGTCGTCCCCGCGACCAGCCGTCGACCCCGGCTCAAGCGCCGGTCCACCGCCCCTCAAGGCGTTCGCCAGAAGGTCTGCGACCCCAAGCGGATTCGCGCCTGCTGCCGCCCGGCCGTCGCACGGGCAGCCGCAGCCTGATCTCGGAGGTCGCCATGACCGTCGAACTGCACGTAGCCACCGCACTCCTGCACGACTTCGACGCTGCGCACAACCCGCTGCCCGGCCGCGAGGTCGCCCGGCGGCCGAGTCCCCTGAACCCCACCGTCACCATCCTCGACCTGGAGACGGCCGACGCCCCCGACGGGGCCGCGCTCATGGATCCCATCTTCCAGCGCACCGGGTTCCACGACGTGCGGATCACCGAGATCCGCTGGTACGACCGGGACGGCTACTTCATCGCGCCCAGCATCCCGCTCGCGGCCTGAGCGCTGATCGAAATTCCCTCGCTCCGCCGGTCGGGATCGGTCAAGCTGCAGGTGACAGCACCCTTCCCAGGAGCAAGCAGTGATCGACCTCGACCGTATAGTCCCGCCCGCAGGCCTGGCCGCCGCCATCGACGCCGGCCACGTCGTCCGCAAGGAGCACCCCGAACTGCCGCTGTCGATCCTCTCTTACACGAGGGCGTGCCAGTACGAGCAGGCTTGGGACGAGGTGACCACGCGCTGCCGCGGGCTCGTGGTCGACGACGTGAGCGGGACGGTCGTCGCGCACTGCCTGCCCAAGTTCTTCAACGTCGGCGAGCACACCCACGGCCGCCCCTACGCGCCGCCGCTGCCCGACGAGCCGTTCGAGGTGTACGACAAGGTCGACGGCTCGCTCGGCATCGCCTTCCACTACGAAGGCCGCTGGCGGGTCGCCTCCCGGGGTTCGTTCACCTCCGAACAGGCCGCCTGGGCGACCGCCTGGCTGGAGGGGCGGGACACGACGGCGCTGCGGCCCGGTGTCACCTACCTCGCGGAGATCCTCTACCCCGAGAACCGGATCGTCGTCGACTACGGCGGCCGCCGGGACCTCGTGCTCCTCGCCGCGTACGACGCGACGGGCGAGGAGATCGGTCTCTCCCGGGCCGCCGAGGACTGGGCGCCGGTCGGCTCGGTGGCGCGGACGTGGCCCGCGATGCCGCTCGCCGAGCTCCTCGCACGCGCCGAGTCCAACGTCCACGCCGACGGCCGCGAGGCCACCGGCACGGACGCCGAGGGCTATGTCCTGCGGTACGCCTCCGGGCTGCGGGTCAAGGCCAAGATCAGCGAGTACGTACGGCTGCACAAGGTGCTCACCGGCATCACCGAGCGGGACATCTGGCGCTACCTCGGCATCCGCCGGTTCGCCGGCGAGGACCCCAAGCGGGTCGCCCAAGCGCTCGGCTGCGCGCCCGGCGAGATCGCGGAACTCACCGCGGACGGCGCAGACCCGCTGGAAGCTATGCTTCAGCAGGTCCCCGACGAGTTCGACACCTGGGTGCAGAGCGTGGCGGCACGCCTCGACGGGCAGGCCGCCGAACTGGCCCGCCTCGCCGCCGAACGGTACGGCGACATCGCCCAACTGGCCGAGGACCGTGGCGCGTTCGCCCGCGCCGCCCGGCGGATCCAGAACCGCACCGTACGCGCGGCCGTGTTCCAACTGCTCGACGGACGCGGCATCGACCTCATGATCTGGCGGTCCGTCAAGCCGACGGCCGCCGACCCGTTCACGAACGACGAAGAAAGCTGAACCGCTCCATGCCCACCGTGCACGTCATGACCGGACTGCCCGCCTCCGGTAAGACCACCGCCGCCCGCAAGCTCGTGGCGGACTCCGGCGGCCAGTGCCGCCGCGTCAACCTCGACGACCTGCGCGGCATGTTCGACAACGCGGGCGAGGGGCGGGAGCGGTCGTACACCGCCGAGCAGACCGTCCTCGCGGTCCAGGACGCCGCCGTGCGCGAGACGATCGCCGCCGGGTTCGACGTCGTGGTCGACAACACGCATCTGACCCCGAACATCCCCAAGCGCCTCAAGGCGGCCGTGGCGGGCCGGGCCCGGTTCGTCGTGCACGACTTCACGGACGTGCCGGTCGAGGAGTGCCTGCGGCGCGACGCGGCCCGCGCCAACCCGGTCGGCGAGGACATCATCCGCCTCCTCGCCGACAAGCACGCCAAGGCCGTACGCAACGGATGGCGGCTCACCGACGCCTGGATGAACGACACCGTCGTCCTCGCGGAGGTCGAGCCCTACACCCCGGACGAGACCCTGCCCAGCGCGGTGATGTGCGACATCGACGGCACGCTCGCCATCAACCTCGACCGCAACCCGTACGACTTCACGCGCTGCGAGCAGGACGGGCTCAACGGGTCCGTCCGCGACGCCCTGACCGGCTTCCGGCAGGCGCACGGGGACACGATCGTGCTCCTTTCGGGCCGGGGCGAGGAGTTCCGGCCGCAGACCGAGGCCTGGCTCGCCGCGCACGACGTGCCGTACGACGAGCTGTGGATGCGGCCGGCCGGCGACGGGCGGCGCGACGACCTGGTGAAGGCCGAGCTGTTCGACGCGCATGTCCGTCACCGGTTCAACGTCCGCGTGAGCCTCGACGACCGGGACCGGGTCGTCGCGATCTGGCGCCGCATGGGCCTGCCCACCTGGCAGGTCAACTACGGTGATTTCTGAGGGAGTCCACGCCCGCTGTGAAGGCGGTCGCGGCGGCGTCAGCCGACCGGTTCCGGCACCGGGCGGGAGACGACGACCAGGAAGGCGTCGCTCTCCAGGTCCATCACGACCTCCGCCGCGAGCCCTTCGTTCCTGCGGTCACGTGCGAACTCCTCGGCGGGCCAGTGGCCGCGCGGGCCGCCCGCGGGAAAGCGTTCCAGTACCGTACGACGCATTTCGTCGCACCCCCTTGTCGTCTCTTTTGGCACCCGCACAACGACGCCCTGGCCGTCGGCGTTACGGCCCCCCGTGGCCGGTGCCCGTACACCAAGACGCCGCGGAGGGCCCCATGGTGGCGGCCGGCAGGCAACAGCCCGGCCACAGTTGGGTACGTGATCAAGGAGGGCCACAGCCGGTGCGCGGGTTTCCGTGGCAGGGTGTTGCGGACAGTCCACTGGGGGCTACCGAAGAGGGGGAACCGTGATCGTCTGGGTCAACGGTGCGTTCGGCGCGGGCAAGACCAGCACCGCGCGCGAGCTGATCGACCTGATCCCTAACAGCACGTTCTACGACCCTGAGGTGATCGGCGGGGCACTGCGGTACCTGCTGCCGCAGAAGATGCTCGACCAGGTGAGTGACTACCAGGACCTGCCGATCTGGCGACGCCTGGTGGTGGACGGCGCGGCCGCGCTGCACGCCGAGGTCGGCGGCGTGCTCGTGGTGCCGATGACCCTGCTGAGGCAGGACTACCGGGACGAGATCTTCGGTGGGCTCGCGGCCCGCCGCATACCCGTACGCCATGTGGTCCTCACTCAGGAGGAAACGATCCTGCGGGCGCGGATCGCGGCTCGGGTGGAGTTCCCCGACGACCCCGAGGCCGACGAGCAGCGGGTCCGCAAATGGGCGTACGAGCACATCGAGCCCTTCCGGCGCGCGCTCGGCTGGATCGCCGCCGACGCTTACACCGTCGACAACAGCGCGCTCACGCCGCGCGGCACCGCCGAGCGAATAGCCGACGCGGTCCGCTCCGGAGCGGCCCGCGCGTGCGAGATCGTGCAGACCCCCGAGCCCACCGCCGAGACGCTCGCCGCCGGGGTGCTGCTCTTCGACGAACAGGACCGGGTGCTCCTGGTCGACCCCACCTACAAGCCCGGCTGGGAGTTCCCCGGCGGTGTCGTCGAGCGCGGCGAGGCCCCGGCCAGGGCCGGCGTCCGCGAGGTCGAGGAGGAACTCGGCGTCCGGCTCGACCGCGTGCCGAGGCTGCTGGTGGTCGACTGGGAACCTCCCAGGCCCCCCGGTTTCGGCGGCCTGCGGATGCTCTTCGACGGCGGCCGGCTCGACAGTGCGCGGGCCGGGCAGGTGCTGCTGCCCGGCGCCGAACTGCGCGGCTGGCGCTTCGTCAGCGAGCAGGAGGCGGCGCAGCTGCTGCCGCCCGCCCGCTTCGAGCGGCTGCGCTGGGCACTGCGGGCCCGGGAGCGGTCAACCGTGCTCAACCTGGAGGCCGGAGTCCCGGTCGGCTGAGGCCTTCATGACCGCCGCCGCGTTCTCGGTCAGCGGGTCGCCGTGCCCGAAACACACGGTGTCCGCGCCGAGACCGGCGAGGCGGCGGAACGAGGCGAGCGCCCGCTCCCGGTCGGTGTTGAAGACGCCCACCATCACCTGACCGACCCCGGCCACGCTGTCACCTGTGAACAGCACGCCGTGCCGCGGCAGATGGACCGCCATCGAGCCGTCGGTGTGGCCGGGACAGTGGACGGCGACCGCGCCGTCACCGAAGCCCAGAGCATCGCCGTCGCCGACCTCGCGGTCCACCCGGGTCGGCGGTGCCTCCGGAAGCGTCAGGCCGCGCTCGTACAGCGGAACCTCCCAGTCCAGGAGTACCGGCTCGGCCATCGGCGCCTCGCCCCTGATCACCGGGGCGTCGAGGCGGTGCGCGATCACCTCGGCGCCGTAGCGCTCGGCGAGCTCGCCGGCCGCGCCGAAGTGGTCGCGATGGCAGTGTGTGATCACGATGCGGCGGATGGCGGCCGGGTCGAGCCCGAGTCCGCGGATCGCCTCCTCGATGGGCGCCGCCGCGTTCGCGTCGCCCGCGTCGACGAGTGTGAGCCCGTCGTCGTCGCGCCACAGATACGCCTGGCCGATGGGGAAGCGGAACATGTGCAGCCGGGGGAGGACTTCTACGAGATCCATGCGGCGAACGTACGTCGGTGCCATCGCCCGCCGCACGGATCTACGCTCCGGGCGATGTCCGCCGAGCGCTTAACCTCCGAGCCCGTACTGGCTCAACTCTGCTTGGACTGCGCGTAGTTGACCAGGAAGTGGGCCTCCGCGACCGACAGGCGCTCCAGCTCCTGGGGAGACACACTCTCGTTCACCGCGTGGATCTGCGCCTCCGGCTCGCTCAGCCCGATCAACAGGATCTCGGCCCGCGGGTACAGCGCCGCCAGGGTGTTGCACAGCGGGATCGAGCCGCCCATGCCCGAGGACTGCATCTCCTCACCCGGGTACGCCACCGCCATGGCCTCGGCCATCGAGGTGTACGCCGGGCTGTTGATGTCCGCGCGGAACGGCTGGCCCTGGCCCACCTGCTCGAAGGTGACCCGGGCGTTCCACGGGACGTGCTTCTCGATGTGCGCGTAAAGGAGCTTGGTCGCCTCGGCCGCGTCCTGGCCGGGCGGCACCCGCAGGCTGATCTGCGCGCGGGCACTCGCCGGGATGGACGGCGTCGCACCGGCCACCGGGTGGCAGTCGATGCCGATGACCGTGACGGCCGGCCGGGCCCAGATGCGGTCGGCGACGGTGCCGGTGCCGGGCAGCGCCACCCCGTCGAGGACCTTGGCGTCCTGGCGGAACTCCGCTTCCGGGTACTGCAGCCCGTCCCACTCGGAGTCCGCGGCCAGGCCCTCGATGACGGTCTGGCCGTTCTCGTCCCGCAGCGAGTCCAGTACGCGGATGAGCGCGGCCAGCGCGTCCGGGGCGGCGCCGCCGAACTGACCCGAGTGCAGATTGCCCTCAAGGGTGTCGATCTGGACGCGGATCATGGTCATGCCGCGCAGCGTCGCCGTCACCGTGGGCAGGCCGACCCGGAAGTTGCCGGTGTCGCCGATGACGATCGCGTCGGCGGTGAGCAGCTCGGGGTGCGCCTCGGCGTACTGCTCAAGACCGCCGGTGCCCTGCTCCTCCGAGCCCTCCACGATGACCTTGACGGAGACGGGGACGCCGCCGTTGGCCTTCAGGGCGCGCAGCGCGAGCAGGTGCATGATGAACCCGCCCTTGCAGTCCGCGGCCCCGCGGCCGTACCAGCGGCCGTTGCGCTCGGTCAGCTCGAACGGCGGGGTCACCCACGCCGACTCGTCCAGCTTGGGCTGCACGTCGTAGTGCGCGTAAAGGAGCACCGTCGGCGCGCCCACCGGGCCGGGCAGCAGCCCGTACACCGACTGCGAACCGTCCGGGGTGTCGAGCAGGGCGACGTCCTGGAAGCCCTCGGCGCGCAGCGCGTCGGCCACCCAGTTCGCGGCGGCCTCGCACTCGCTCTTCGGCGCCACCGCCTCGTCCGCCACCGATTGGAACGCGACCAGCTCCGTGAGCTCCGTCTTGGCGCGGGGCATCAGTGAGGCGATGGTCTCGGCGATCGGATGGGCGGTCATGGGCACGCTCCTCGTGGGTGCGACGTTGTATGTACAGATACGCAGGTGCACGTGTGTGTACAGCGAAGATATGGCCGATCCTCCCACAACGGGCCAGGACAGGAGGGCGGGGCTACTGCCCCGTAGGATGCGGTCGTCAGCAGGGGCCACTGGTCGGACGGGGAGCAAAGGCACATCGTGAGCAGCGAGAACGCAGACGCCGGGACGGACGGACCGCTGGAAGAGCACCAGGGCGAGCCCGCCGCCGCATCGGTGACCGGACCGGGTGCGGGGCCCGTCTGGGATGTCGTCGTGGTCGGCGCGGGACCGGCGGGAGCGTCGGCCGCGTACGCGGCGGCGGTCGCGGGGCGCAAGGTGCTGCTCCTGGAGAAGGCCGAACTGCCCCGCTACAAGACCTGCGGCGGTGGCATCATCGGCCCCTCGCGTGACGCCCTGCCGCCCGGCTTCGAACTGCCGCTCCAGGACCGGGTGCACGCGGTCACCTTCTCCCTCAACGGGAAGCTGACGCGCACCCGCAGGTCCAAGAAGATGCTGTTCGGGCTGATCAACCGGCCGGAGTTCGACGCCGGCCTGGTCGCGATCGCCGAGAAGGAGGGCGCCGTGGTCCGTACCGGCGTCACCGTCTCCAAGGTCGAGCAGCACGGCTCGGCCGTGCCCGACCGGCGCACCGTCGCCGTCGTCCTCGCCGACGGGGAGACCGTGCTCGCCCGGGCCGTCGTCGGCGCCGACGGCAGCGCCAGCCGCATAGGGGCACACGTCGGGGTGAAGACCGAGCAGGTCGACCTGGGCCTCGAAGCCGAGATCCCGGTGCCGCCGAGCGTCGCCGAGGACTGGGCCGGGCGGGTGCTCATCGACTGGGGCCCCATGCCCGGCAGTTACGGCTGGGTCTTCCCCAAGGGCGACACCCTGACCGTCGGCGTGATCTCGACGCGCGGCGAAGGCGCCGCCACCAAGCGCTACCTGGAGGACTTCATCGCCCGGCTCGGCCTCGCGGGCTTCGAACCGGCCGTGTCCTCCGGCCACTTGACGCGCTGCCGCAGCGACGACTCGCCACTGTCCCGCGGTCGCGTCCTGGTCTGCGGCGACGCGGCGGGCCTCCTTGAGCCGTGGACACGGGAGGGCATCTCCTTCGCGCTGCGCTCGGGCCGCCTCGCGGGGGAGTGGGCGGTGCGCATCGCCGAGTCGCAGGACGCCGTCGACGCCCGCCGCCAGGCGCTGAACTACGCGTTCGCCATCAAGGCCGGGCTCGGCGTCGAGATGGGGGTGGGCCGCCGGATGCTCAGCCTCTTCGAGAAGCGCCCGCTGCTGCTGCACGCCGCGATCACCGGCTTCCGGCCCGCGTGGAAGGCATTCGCGGACATCACCCGCGGCGCCACCACGCTGGCGGGTCTGGTGCGCTCGCACCCGATGGCGCGGCGCGCCCTGGACGCCGTCGACCGCTGACCGGCACGGGCCGGGGCCGACCAGCCCCGGCCCGCCCGGCTCAGCCGATGCCCGCGAGCGCGCTCGCCGCGGCCACCGGGTTGGTCTCGGCCTTCAGATAGCCGTGGTCGAGCAGCCACTTGACGTTGAGGGACTGGCCCTGGCCCGGGTCGACGAACGCCGGGTCCAGCTTGATCTGCCGACCGCCGCCGGGCTGCTCGAACCAGGGCGCGATCCGGCCCTGCCACACGGTGAACGACTTCACGACCTCGTACGCGTGATAGGCGCACGGGTAGGCCGCCTCACGGGTGATCAGGCTCTGCGGGGGCAGCGCCCGCCGGCTGTAGCGGGCTCCCGCCGGGGCGAGGAACGAGCCGTACTCCGAACCGAACCGGTCCAGGTCCTCGCCGACGCGCAGCGCGACCGCGTGTTTGTCCGGGGTGCCGTCGGGGCGGTTGGCGAAGCCGTCATTGGGCGGGTACTTCCAGGACCCGGCGGTCGTGTCCCAGAACGTGGCCAGGAATGTCTGTGGGGTGAGGTGCCCGGTGCGGTGGTAGCCGAGGACCAGCGGTCCCACCGGCCCGTTCCAGGGCCGGGGCAGGTTCTGCGGGCCGAGCCGCTCGTCGCCCTGGTACGTGCCGGAGCACGCGGCCGGACGCTGGGCCGCGAGGGCTGGAGCCGCGCCGCCGTCCGTGGCCGCCTGCGCGGTGCCGGTGCCTATCAGCGCGGTGGCGGCGAGGGCCGCGAACGCCGTCCCGACGAGAACGCGCAGTCTGCGCAGGGGTTTCACCGAGATCCTCCTCAGAGATGATGAGTCATCACATCTACTGGGAAGAAAGTGACTTGTGTGCCCCCGGTCGCGAGTTCGGCCGAATAGCGACCGGTCGGGGGCCGGATCGGGCCCGTTGCGCACAGCCCTGCCAACCCCATCCGGCGGAGCACCCCGACGACACGGCCCCGGGACTCTTGCGCCCGGCGGCAGAAGGCGCTTTCATCCAGCCAGTGGCCCGGATCGCGGCGCGGTCCGGCACCGCGAGAGGTGCGCCCAGCCGACAAGGTCCCCTGCCCGGGGTCCCAGGACCGGCCCGAGTCGCCAGGATCCGAGCCCGGGTCCGAGGCGGGGACGTACCCGCGACGGATGGAGCGGATCATGCCCGCCGGCCCGGATCACTCCACCGCCCCTTCGTCCCACAGAGCGCCGGACCGCCGCGCGCTGCTGAGGGCCGGAGCGGGGTGCGCGGTGGCTGCCGTCGCCGCACCTGCCCTCGCGGCCTGCGGCTCCGCGGAAGGCGTCGCCCCGGACGGGACGGTGACGGTCGAACTCTGGCACGGCCAGGTCGACACGTCGAAGAAGGCGATCGAGGCCTTGGTGGCCGAGTTCAACCGCACCCACCCCAAGATCCATGTCGATACGGGCGGCGGGTCGACCTCGGACGTGATGCTCCAGAAGGTGACGGCCGCCCTTGCCTCGGGCTCGTACCCGGACATCGCCTACGTCTTCGGCTCGGACATCGCGAGCATCGCCCGCAGCCCCCGCGTCGTCGACCTCACCACGGCCATGCGCGGTGGGCCCGTGCCCTGGACGGACTACTGGCCCTCGCTGCGGGACGCGGTGACCGTGAACGGCAAGGTCCGCGCCGCGCCCTCCCTCGTCGACTCCATGGCGGTCGTCTGCAACAAGACCCTGTTCCGGCGGGCCGGGATTCCGCTGCCCCAACCCGGTTGGAAATGGGACGAGTTCATCGACACCGCCCACAAACTCACCGACGCTTCCAAGGGCGTCTTCGGCACCGGCTGGCCCGGCGTCGGCGACGAGGACACCACCTGGCGGCTCTGGCCGATGGTGTGGGACCTCGGCGGGGAGATCATCGGGCCGGGCGGCAAGAGCATCGGGTTCGCCGACCAGGGCCGCCGGGCCCTGGAGACCATCGCCTCGCTCGTCGCCGGCAAGAGCGTCTACATAGACCCCAAGCCGGGCAGTGCCCAGATGTACCAGGTCTTCCTGTCGGGGCGCATGGGCATGGTGATGGGCGGCCCCTGGACGCTGGCGGACATCATCACCGCGAAGGTCGACTACGCGGTGGTGCCGCTGCCCTCCTACAGCGGGAAGCCGGTCACCATCTCGGGCCCCGACACCTGGACCGTCTTCGACAACGGCTCCGCACGCTCGAAGGCCGCCGTCGAATTCGTCCGGTGGCTCATCGCGCCCGAGCAGGACGTCAAGTGGGACATGGGAGCGGGAAGCCTGCCGCTCAGCGCGGAGAGCGCACGCCTGCCGGCGTGGGCCGACCACTCCGCGAAGACCGTGGGGATCCCGGTGTTCACCAAGGCCCTGGAGTCCGCGCGGGTGCGGCCCGTGCACCCGGCGTATCCGCAGATCTCGCAGGCGTTCGGCGAGGCCGTCGTCGCGATCCTGCTGGGGCGTTCCTCCCCGGACAAGGCCATGCGCCAGTGCGTCGAGAAGGCCGACGCCGCCCTGCTGATCCCGCGCTGAAGCCGACCCCGTGACCAGAAGGGTCCGAGAGATGAGAAGTACTGGGCCGCGGACTCCCCGCCCGCTCACGCTCGACCCGACCCCGGCCGCCCGCGCCGCCAGGCGCCGCCGGGCGCGCGGCGAGACCGCCACGGCCTGGGCCTTCATCAGCCCGGCGGTCCTGGTGATCCTCGGGCTCAGCGTCGTACCGCTGCTGTGGTCGCTGCTGCTCTCGTTCCGCGCGGACGACCTGGTCACGCCGGGCCGCTGGGTCGGGCTCGACAACTACCACGCCCTCAGCAAGGACCCGGCGTTCCGCACCGCCGTGAAGAACACCCTGATCTACGCGGGCGTCTACGTACCGCTCAGCCTGGCCGGCGGGCTCGCGCTCGCCCTCGCGCTGAACCGGCGGATACGGCTCGTCGGGCTGTACCGCACGCTGGTGTTCGTCCCGTTCGTGGTCTCGGCCACCGCCCAGGGCGTGCTGTTCTCGTTCATCTTCGACCCCGGGTTCGGCGTGGCCAACGCGCTCCTGCACCACCTCGGCGTCTCCTCGCAGGGCTTCCTCTCCGACCCGGGACAGGCGCTCTACGTCCTGCTGCTGATCTCGCTGTGGAGCGGCATCGGCTTCTGCGTCATCGTCTACCTCGCCGCGCTCCAGGACGTGCCCGTTGAACTCGTCGAATCGGCCCGCCTCGACGGGGCGAACCGGGCCCAGGTGCTGCGCCACGTCACGCTGCCCTCGCTGACCCCGGTCACGGTGTTCCTGGTGCTGTGGCAGTTCATCATCGCCCTGCAGGTCTTCGACCTCGTGTACGTCACCACCAAGGGCGGCCCCCTCGGCGCCACCACCGTCATCGTCTACTTCGTCTGGGAGCAGGCCTTTCAGAACTTCACCGCCGGATACGGCGCCTCCGCGGCCTACGTCCTCGCGATCGGCCTGGTCGCCGCGGCCGTCGTGCTGCGCCTGTACCGGCGCCATCGAGAGCGTACGGGAGCAACTGCCGTACCAGGAGCGGGCGTTGCCCGAGCGGAAGGAGCGGGCCGATGACCGCGCCCACGATGACCCAGGGGGCGGCCGCCTCCGTCAGCGCCCCCGGCAGCCGCACCGCCCGGCGCCGCCGGCTGCCGTTCAGCCCCTGGCACCTGCTCCTCGCGCCGCTCTCGATCGGCTTCGCGCTCCCGCTGGTGTGGCTGATCCTCAGCTCGGTGATGAGCGACGCGGAGATCAACCGGTTCCCGCCCGCGCTGTGGCCGCACGGCATCCACTTCGGCGGCTACCGCTACGTACTCGGCAACGCGATGTTCCCGCGCTGGTTCCTGAACTCGTGCATCGTCGCGTCCGTGGCCGTCGCCTCGAACCTCGTCCTCGGGGCGCTCGGCGGCTACGCCTTCGCACGGATGCGGTTCGCCGGGTCGCGGCTGCTGCTCGGGCTGATGCTCGCGACGATGGCGGTGCCGTTCCAGCTGACCATGATCCCGACGTTCCTGGTCATGAAGTGGCTCGGGCTCATCGACACCCTCGGCGCGCTGATCGTGCCGTCCCTGGTCACGCCGTTCGCGGTGTTCCTCTTCCGGCAGTTCTTCCTGTCCCTGCCGAGGGAGCTGGAGGAGGCGGCCTGGATCGACGGCTGTTCACGGCTGCGGGTCCTGGTCTCCATCGTGGCGCCGCTGGCCCGCCCGGCCCTCGCCACGGTCGCCGTCCTCACCTTCCTCGCCACCTGGAACGACCTCTCCTGGCCGCTCATCGCCATCAACCACGACGCGCACTACACCCTGCAACTGGGCCTGACCACCTTCCAGGGCCAGCACCACACCAAGTGGTCCGCGGTGATGGCGGGCAACGTCGTCACGGTCCTCCCGGTCCTCCTCGCGTTCCTGTTCGCGCAGAAGACCTTCATCCAGTCGCTGACGTCGAGCGGGCTGAAGGGGTGAGGGAGCGTGCCATGACCGAGACCAAGATCGCCTTCATCGGCGCCGGCAGCGTGGAATTCACCCAGGGGCTGCTCGCCGACCTGTTCGCCTTCCCCGAGTTCGCCCGTGCCCGCATCGCGCTCCATGACATCGACCCCGAACGCCTCGCCAC
Organism: Streptomyces sp. NPDC001415; assembly: GCF_053597395.1. Taxonomy (NCBI): domain Bacteria; kingdom Bacillati; phylum Actinomycetota; class Actinomycetes; order Kitasatosporales; family Streptomycetaceae; genus Streptomyces; species Streptomyces sp. NPDC001415. The sequence goes on along the minus strand of NZ_JBSFIE010000018.1, from coordinate 93,689 downwards.
CAGTGAAGCGGCGGCCCACCACATCGCGGCCGAGCTGGGCGCGGCGCCGCTCGTCAGCGCGCACCTGGAGCGGCGCGCGGCGCTCGACGGCGCCGACTTCGTCATCAACACCGTCCAGATCGGCACGGCCCGGGCCACCCGCACCGACTTCGAGATCCCGGCCCGCTACGGGCTGCGCCAGACCATCGGCGACACCCTCGGCATCGGCGGCATCTTCCGTGCCCTGCGCACCTTTCCGCTACTGCGCTCGCTCGCCGCCGACATGGCTCAACTCTGCCCGGACGCCCACCTGTTGAACTACACCAACCCGATGGCCATGAACCTGCTCTATCTGCACCGGGTGGCCCCCGCGCTGCGGGCCGTCGGCCTGTGCCACTCCGTGTACTGGACGATGCACGACCTGTCCGAGCTGATCGGCACCCCCTTCGACGAGGTCTCCTACCTCGCCGCCGGGGTCAACCACCAGTCCTGGGTGCTGCGTTTCGAACGCGCCGGCCAGGACCTGTATCCGCTCCTCGACGAGGCCATCGCCAAGGACCCCGAACTGCTGCGCCGGGTACGCGTCGACATGTACCGCAGGCTCGGCCACTACCCGACCGAGACCAGCGAGCACTCCTCGGAGTACGTGCCCTGGTATCTGCACCACGACGCGGAGATCCACCGGCTGCGCCTGCCGGTCGGCGTCTACCTCGACATCGTCGAGGACAACCTCGCCACCTACGCCCGCACCCGCGACGCGCTGGCCTCGGGGCGGCCGCTGCCGGTGGAGGGGACCATGGAGTACGCCCCGCAGATCATCCACAGCATCGTCACCGGCACCCCGCGCACCGTCTACGGCAACGTCCCCAACCACGGCCTGATCGACAACCTGCCCGCCGACTCGGTCGTCGAAGTCCCCTGCCTGGTCGACGCGTTGGGGGTGCAGCCCACCAGGATCGGCGCCCTGCCGCCGCAGTGCGCGGCACTCAACCGCGCCTACGTCTCGGTGACCGACCTGGTGGTGCGGGCCGCCGTGCTCGGCGAGCCGCGCCACATCCGGCACGCCGCCATGAGCGATCCGGCGACCGCGGCGACGCTGCCCGTCGAGCGGATCTGGGACCTGTGCGACGACCTCGTACGGGCCCATGAGCCGCTGCTGCAACCGGAGTTGAGGGTTGTCGTCGGGCATTGAGAGCCTGAGTCCCGGGGTGCGGGGAGAGAGTGGGATCAGGCGTGGGGGCAGGAGCGGGATCAGTGGGTGATCGTGACGCGGAAGACGGGGTGGTCGGGGGCGATCCGGCGGAGCTCCTCGTCGCTGGAGTCGGGGCCGACACCGTTGAAGAAGACGCCGACCTCGGCCTTCCAGCGCTTGAGGTAGGCGCGGAGGAGGGCGGGCTTGTCGTCGTCGGCGACCTCGGTAGCGGTGAACGCCTCGACCTTCTTGCCGAGGTGCAGCTCGCCGCCGCCGGCCGCCCGCATGTTGTGCGTCCACTGGACGTGCCCGCGCGGGGCCACCAGGTACTGCTCGCCCTCGAAGGTCATCAGGTTGACGGGGGTGCGTCGCCACTCGCCGCTCTTGCGGCCGCGGACCGCGAGGACCCGGGAGCCCCAGACGCTCAGTCCGCGCCGGGTCAGCCAGGCGACGGACCGGTTGAGGACGTTGACCGTGAACCAGCCGGGCTTCTGGACGTGTGCGGATGCGGACATGGTGTGTCTCCCCTGAAGGTGAGAGAGAGCGGTGCTCTCGTTCGTGAGCAGTGTGCATCGAAGCCGTGCTCCAAAGCAAGAGCGGTGCTCTCATAAATGTTCGCCGCTCCGGTTTGTGTGCGACAGTCGCGTTGTTGGCCACTGCTCTCCGAACTGGCAGACTGGATGCCATGAGCACCGTCCAGGGAGCCCGCGCACGGGCACGTATCGAAGTCACCGCGGCCATCAAGGACGAAGCCAGAAGGCAACTGGCCGCGGACGGCGCGACGAAGCTCTCGCTCCGTGCCGTCGCCCGCGAGCTGGGCATGGTCTCCTCGGCCCTCTACCGGTACTTCCCCAGTCGCGACGATCTGCTGACCGCCCTCATCGTCGACGCCTACGACGCCGTGGGCGAAGCCGCCGAGCACGCCCTCGCCAAGCAGCGCGCCGCGGCGTCGCCCGCGACTCGGTGGACCGCCGTCTGCCGCGCGGTGCGCACCTGGGCGCTGGCCCATCCCCACGAGTACGCCCTGATCTACGGTTCGCCCGTCCCCGGCTACACCGCGCCCCAGGCGACCATCGGCCCCGCAGCCCGCGTCGGGCTCGTCCTCATCTCCATCGCCCGCGACGCCCACCAGGGCAAGGGCATCGCGCCGCCGCCGCTCGCCGCGCCCCTGCGCGCCGAGGCCGAGCGGATGGCCGCGGACTTCGCGCCCGACCTGCCTCCGGCGGTGGCCGTCGCCCTGGTCGCGGCCTGGTCGCAGCTGTTCGGGCTCGTGTCGTTCGAGGTGTTCGGCCAGTTCCAGCGGGTCGTCCAGGACCGCGAGCCGTTCTTCACGCACGCCGCCGAGCAACTGGCCCGTTCGGTGGGCTTGGTGCTCCCCGGCTAGCCATGTACTCCTTGCGTAGCCCGGCACTCCCCGCTCAACCCCGTACTCCCCGCGTAGTACGTGTGATCACCTCGCACGGCTGACGCCCCGGCGGCCGGCCCCGGTCTAGCGTGGCCGGTATGGAAGAGCAGCAGTCACCGCGCGCCGCCCGCTGCGACGGCCCACCCCGGCCGCAGGAGGGGCCGTCGCTCCTGCTGCGGCGCTGGGTTCAGGGGCCCGACGGCGAGGGCGGGCGGGGGGCTCGGCTGCCCTGGGTCTCGACGGCCGCGCTCACCGTGTTCGTCCTGGTCGGATCCCACTTCGCCGAACACTCCCAGGCCGGCCGGGCCCCGCTCGACGCCCTCGCCCATGTGCTCCTCGTCGTCAGTTGCGCGGCGCTCCTGATCCGCCTGCGGCACCCGGTCGTCGCGGTCTTCGGCGCCTCGGTGGCCGCCATGGTCTACCTCGGCGCCGGATATCCCTACGGGCCGGTCTTCCTGCCCGTCATGGTCGGCTGCTTCGCCGCGGTCATCGCCGGATGCCGCCGCCAGGCCTGGGGCGCGATCGCCATGCTCTGGCTGGGGCACCTGCTCGTCGCGCACTGGCTCTACCGCTGGCTGCCCCCGGCGGGCGACACCGTCGCGCCCTGGAGTCAGGAAGCGGGCGTCGCCGCCTGGGCGGTGGCGATCATCGCGGTCGCCGAGATCGTGCGCGGACGGAGGGAGCAGTGGGCCAGGGAGCGGGCCGGGCGGGCCGCCGCGGCGAAACGGCGGGCCGACGAGGAGCGGCTGCGGATCGCCCGCGAACTGCACGACGTGCTCGCCCACAGCATCTCCGTCATCAACGTCCAGGCCGGCGTCGGTCTCGCGCTGCTCGACTCCGACCCCGAGCAGGCCCGCACCGCGCTGACCACCATCAAGTCCGCGAGCAAGGAGGCGCTCGGCGAGGTGCGCCAGGTCCTGGAGACGCTGCGCGCACCGGGGGAGGCGCCGCGCTCCCCGGCCCCCGGACTCGACCGGCTCCCCGAACTCGTCGAGCAGGCCGCCAGCGCCGGACTCACCGTCGAGACCACGACCACCGGCAGACGCGGGGCACTGCCGCCCGGCACCGATCTGGCCGCCTTCCGCATCGTGCAGGAGGCCCTCACCAACGTCGTACGCCACTCCGCGGCACGCACCGCACGGGTCACCGTCCGCTACGAACCCGGGGCCCTCGTGCTGCGGATCGACGACGAGGGACCGCCGTCCGGGGGCGACGCGGGCGGCAGCGGCAACGGCCTGATCGGCATGCGGGAGCGGGCCGCCGCGCTCGGTGGCACGATCGACGCGGGGCCGGTCCCGGCCGGCGGCTTCCGTGTGACCGCCCGGCTTCCGCTGGCCGCCCACCCGAAGGAGATCCCTTGATCCGCGTACTGCTTGCCGACGACCAGCTCCTGGTGCGGGCCGGGTTCCGGGCGCTGCTCGACGCCCAGGGCGACATCGAGGTGGTGGGGGAGGCCGCCGACGGTGAGGAGGCGCTGGGTCTGGTACGCCAACTGCGGCCCGACATCGTCCTGATGGACATCCGGATGCCCCGGCTCGACGGTCTCGCCGCCACCCGCGGCATCACCTCCGACGCGGCCCTGGCGGGGGTGAAGGTGGTCATGCTCACCACCTTCGAGCTCGACGAGTACGTCTTCGAGGCGATCCGCGCCGGCGCCTCCGGGTTCCTGGTGAAGGACACCGAGCCGGAGGAACTGCTGCGCGCGGTCCGGGCCGTCGTCGACGGCGACGCCCTGCTGTCACCCGGCGTGACCCGGCGTCTGATCGCCGAGTTCGCCGCGCGCTCCAAGGAGCCGGCCGCCGCCGACACCCTGGCCGAACTCACCGACCGGGAGCGGGAGGTGATGGCCCTGGTCGGCATCGGGCTCTCCAACGAGGAGATCGCCCGCCGCCTCGTCGTCAGCCCGCTGACCGCGAAGACCCACGTCAGCCGCGCGATGGTGAAGCTCGGCGCCCGCGACCGGGCCCAACTGGTGGTCCTCGCCTACGAGTCGGGTCTGGTCCGCCCCGGCTGGCTGGGCTGACGCGGGCCCGGGCCGGCCCCGTACGGAAAGCGCCACAGGACGTGCACGGTCCGCCAGACGAAGACAATGAGGGCGCAGCCGCCGCCGATGAGCAGCAGCACCCGCCGCAGGGGGTGCGGGAGTGCGAGCGCGTAGCCGGAGCCGCCGATCGCGCCGAAGACCAGGCCGGCCGCGAACAGGGCACTGGCCAGCGCGTATCCGATCTCGATCGTGATGGCGTCCCGCTCGGCCCGGCTCCGTGTCCCCATGCGCGAAGTCTCACAGCAGGGACGGCCGGTGGGCAACCATCGCCCACCGGCCGTCCCTCCCCCCCGGTGCTCGCATGGCCGAGATTACATGCGCGCGCATTGAGTGCGGGCGCATTTAATGCCGATGCAACAAAACTGCCCAGCTCTGCTACCGTGCGGCCATGGCAGCTGAGAAGACCGAGCGCCTGCTCGTGGCGGAATGGCGGGAGCTCCTCGCCCTTCACGCGAGCACCACGTGCGAACTCGACCGGGAGCTCCATGCGTACGGGCTCGGCGCGAGCGACTTCGAGGTCCTCGACGTCCTGGCCGAGGGGCGCGACGACGAGCCGCGCTGCGCGTTCCGCGTGCAGGAGCTGGCCTCGCGGATCCACCTCAGCCAGAGCGCGCTGTCCCGCCTCATCGGCCGCCTGGAGAAGGACGGCCTGGTCACGCGGGGGATGTGCAGCGAGGACCGACGCGGGGTGAGCGTGGAGATCACCGAGTCCGGCAGGTCCCGCCATGCCGAGGCGCTGCCGGTCCAGCGCGCGGTGCTGGCCCGGATGCTCGGCGGCCGGGCCGCCCGCAGGAAGCCGTAGGTTCACGTCGGCGGCCGGCCGCCCGCAGCAGGCCGTAGGTGCGCGATGGCGATCAACTCGCCTGCGGGCGCGGCGAGTTGAACCCCCGTTCGGCACTGTGGCTTGAACTGCCCTTCAACCCTGGGGCGCCGTCGCGTGCCGTGCGGTGTAGCCGATCAGTGCGGCGCCCGCGGCCAGGACCGCGACCGTGGTCAGGGCGACCGGCAGCGACGACCACTCGGCGAGCAGCCCGATCGCGGGCGGCCCGAGCAGCATGCCGCCGTAGCCGAGCGTGGAGGCCGCGGCCACCCCGCCGGGTCCGGCGAGAGCGCCCGCCCTCGCGACGGCGACCGGGAAGATGTTGGCGAGGCCAAGGCCCATCACGGCGAAGCCGGCGAGCGCGAGCCAGACCGTCGGGGCCAGCGCGCCGAGCAGCATCCCGGCACTGGCCGTGAGCCCGCCCGCGACCAACGTGCGGGTCTGGCCGAGCCGTTCGAGCAACGCGGTGCCGGAGAGCCGCCCGGCCGTCATGGCCAGGGCGAACAGCGAGTAGCCCACGGCCGCGACACCCGGCGCGGCGGACAGGTCCTGCTCCAGGTGCAGGGCGCCCCAGTCCGCCATCGCGCCCTCGCCGTACGCCGTGCAGAGCGCGATCACGCCGAAGAGCAGCACCAGGCGCCGGGCCCGCCCGTCGAGTCGGTGCCCCTCGGTGTGGGGTGTGCTCGCGTGCACCGGCGCCGGATGGCGAAGGAGCACCCGCCCGGCCAGCGCGGTCACCACGAGGCCGACCCCGGTGAGGGCCAGCAGGTGCGCGGTCGGGGAGAGGCCCGATGCGACCAGCGCGCCGACGCCCGCGCCGACCATGCCGCCGAGGCTGAACGCCGCGTGGAAACTCGGCATCACCGGGCGGCGCAGCGTCGCGACCAGGTCGACGGCCGCGCTGTTCATCGCCACGTTGATGCCGCCGTACGCGGCGCCGAACACCAGGAGCACCAGGCCGAGCGACAGCGCCGAGTGGGTCTGCGGCGGCAGCGCGATGGCCAGCGCCATCAACGCGCCGCAGACGACGGTCACCGGGTGGCTGCCGAAGCGGCGGCAGAGCCGGCCGGTCAGGACCATCGTCACCACCGCCCCGGCCGATACGCCGAGCAGGGCGAGCCCCAGCTCGCCCGCGGAGGCTCCGGTCTGCTGCTTGATGGCGGGGATGCGGACCACCCAGCCGGCGAAGAGGAAGCCGTCGAGGGCGAAGAAGAGGGTCAGGGCGCGGCGGAGGCGGGACAAGGAGGGTGCGGCGGTGTTCTCGCCAGGTCCCCCCGGAGCGGCCGTCCGGACTTTGTTTAGTAGCGGCACAAAGTCAGGATAGGGGCGGAGGGGCGGGTGCATCAACCGGTTGGGGGCGGCGGGAGCGGGGCGGTTCCCCTCCGGGGGGCGGGGGAGCGGACCTTTGGCCTGCGGGCCGTGCGGGGTTGCTCGCGCAGTTCCCCGCGCCCCTGGCAGGGTCGGCGCAGGCAGGATGCATCGCCAGGTCACGGCCACCCGGCCGCAGCGCCGGACCCATTGCCCGGCCAACTGCCGGAAGAACCGCTTCCGTCCGGGATCATGGGAGACTCGCCCCCATGAACGGCAAGGTGACGACCACCCGGACCAGGCTGGAGCGGGGCCGCAGCGCGCTCGGACCCGCGCTCGAACTGGTGCATACCGGCCGCGCGCCGACCCGTGCCGTGCTCACCGCCGAACTGGGCGTCACGCGCGCCACCGCGGGCGCGGTCGCCGCCGAACTCGAAGCGCTCGGCCTGATCCAGGTCGACTCCCGGCCCGCCGCGGCCGGCTCCCAGGGTCGCCCCTCGCACCGGCTCGCCGTCAACGACACCGGGCCCGTCGCGCTCGCCGCACAGGTGCACGCGGACGGCTATCGGGCCGCGCTTGTCGGCCTCGGCGGCGAGATCGTCGCCACCGACCCCGGCTGCGTGATCGTCTCGGCCGACCCGGCCCAGGTGCTCGGAGAGGTCGTCGACGCGGGCGCGGCCCTCCTCAAGGGCACCGGCCGCCGCTGCGTGGGCGCCGGTCTCGCCGTGCCCTCCGCCGTCGCCGAACCGGAAGGCACCGCGCTCAACCCGCTCCACCTGGCCTGGCCCGCGGGCGCCCCCGTACGCGAGATCTTCGCCGAACGGGTCAGGGCGGCCGGCATCACGGGCCCCGCCTTCACCGGCAACGACGTCAACCTCGCGGCCCTCGCCGAGCACCGGCACGGCGCGGGCCGGGGTGCCAAGGACCTGCTCTGCGTCGCCACCGGCCACCGCGGCGTCGGCGGCGCGCTCGTTCTCGACGGCCGTCTGCACAGCGGGAGTTCGGGCCTTGCCCTGGAGGTCGGCCACCTCACCGTCAACCCGGACGGCCGCCCCTGCTACTGCGGCAGCCGCGGCTGCCTCGACGTCGAGGCCGACCCGCTCGCCTTCCTCACGGCGGCGGGCCGCACCCCCGGGCCCGAGGTGTCGCTCCTCGAACAGTCACGGGCCCTGCTGCGCCACGAGTACGCGGACGTCTCGATCCGGCAGGCCGCCGAGGAACTCATCGACCGGCTCGGCCTCGGCCTCGCCGGACTCGTCAACATCCTCAACCCCGACCGGATCATCCTGGGCGGCCTGCACAAGGCACTCCTGGAGGCCGACCCGGACCGGCTGCGGGCCGTCGTGGCCGACCGCAGCCTGTGGGGCCAGAGCGGCGGCGTACCGATCCTCGCCTGCTCCCTCGACCACAACAGCCTCGTCGGAGCGGCCGAGTTGGCCTGGCAGCCGGTGCTCGACGACCCGCTCGGCGCGCTGGGAGCCAGTGTCTGAACCCCGCCCGGGCCTGCGGCTCACCAGGCGTAGACCCGTGCCGGGTTGGTGACGAGGATGTCCTCCAACACCCCCTTCCCCAGGGTGAGTTCGAGCCTGGGCCGCACCCGGCGCAGCAGATACGGCATGCCCGGAGTGTCCGGGGTCACGGTGTCCCCGCCCAGCAGCAGCCGGTCGGCGAACCCGGCGTCCGCGAGCGCCCGCAGCGCGTCCGGCATCCGCCAGTCGGTGGCGTGGTTGGCCCGGGAAGGCCCGTCGAAGGCGAGGTTGGCCCCCGCTTCGGCGGCCAGGCGGTGCACGGCGAAGTCGGGGGAGCGGTTGAGGTGGCCGAGGATGACGGAGCGCGGCGGCACCTCCAACTCCCCGCACAGCAGGTCGAGTACGTCGAGTACGCCCGTGCCCAGCTCCAGGTGGACGGCGATCGGAGCGCCCGTGCGGTGGTGTGCCTCGGCGGCCGCCCGCATCGTGAGCGTGGCGTGCTCGTCGAGCCCGTGGAAGCCGCCCGCCACCTTGATCAACCCCGCCCGCACGCCCGTGTCGCCGATGCCCTCGGTCAGCTCGGCGACGAACAGCTCGGCCAGCCGGTCGCGTACCGAATCGAGCAACTCGCCCGCATAGTGGGCGGCTTGGTGCAGTCCGGTGGCGGCGATGATGTGCACCCCCGACTCCCGTGAAAGCGCGGGGAGTTCGGCGATGCGCCGCCCCATGCCGTACGGCGTCCACTGCACCACCGTGCCGCCGCCGAGCGCGCCGAACCCGGCGAGCCGGGCCGCGGCGTCCGTGACGTCGTCCAGCTCCTGGCCCGGCAACCGCGGGCTGCGGATGAAGAGATGATCGTGCGCGTCGACGACGCCGAGCCGGTCGGGCTCCACCTCGCCGAGCACCGTGTGCGCCGCGCTCACCACTGCCGTCCCGACCGGAGCCCCGCGCGCCCGGGCTCCGACAGGTGGAGCACCTGGAACCGGTCGCCATCGGCCGGTGGATCGGGCTGTTCCCAGAGCGTGAACCGCACCAGCTCCCAGCGGCTGGGGTCGACAGCCACGGCGCTCGCCACCACTCCGGGCTCCGCCGCCTCTTCGGCCACCTCGTCGGCTATGAACCCGGCCGGTCCGACCCCCTCCGGGACGGGCACGCGCAGGCGGGTCGCCGTGGTGGGCGCGGCCCCGGACGCGGGCCCCTCGGCGTATGACAGGCCCGTCCAGTGCCGCACCCGCGGGCGCCCGAAGTCGTCGACGATCCCCTGGAAACCGGGGCCCCACAGGAAGGAGTTCATGCCCTCGGGGGTGGCCCAAAGGTAGAACGGGGCATAGGAGTTGACCGGGGATCCGGCGCCCCGCTCGCGCATCAGATACGCCTTGAGGCCAAGCCCGGGGAAGTCGTCCAGGAGGTGCCCCCGGGTGGCGACACGCTTGCGGATGATCTCCATGTCGTAGTCGGCGGGCAGTGTGATCTCGTACTGCATGGCGTGCATCGCGTACTCCTCGGGCGACGGGACGGGCAGTGTTCAGCGGGAGCCGGCAGCCGGAGCCAGCAGGGAGAGCAGTCCGCGCACGCCCGCGTCGAAGGCGTCCGGCGAACCGGAGGCGCGGGCCAGGACGTAGCCGCCCTGAACCGTCGCCACCACGGCCGCGGCGATCTCGCGTGGCACCAGATTCGCGCCGAACTCGCCTTGATCGAGGCCCTCTTGGACGATCTCGGCGAGCCGGCCGCGCAGCCAGTCGAGCGTCGCCTCGACCGGTGCGCGCAGCTCGGCGTCGGCCATGATCTCGGGATCCATGGTGAGGCGCCCGACCGGGCAGCCGCGCAGCACATCGCGCTCGCGCAGCAGATACGCCGAAATCCGCTCGTACGCCGTGCCGCCGCCCCCGAACGTGGCCTCGGCGGCGCCGCGCATCTCCTCGGCGGTGCGCCGGATCGCGGCGAGCGCCAGATCGGGCTTGCCCGCGAAGTGGTGGTACATGCTGCCCTGCCCCGCGCCCGCCTGCTGCTGGATCGCCTTCGGGCTGGTGCCTACGTACCCCCGCTCCCACAACAGCTCGCGGGTGGCTTCGATCAGACGCTCCGGAGTGCTCATGAAGCAACTGTACATACCAGTAGGTACAGAATCCAGAGCAGTCACCGGAACCCGATCTACTCCCTGCGGGGTACGCCGACTGCCGCTGGCCGTACGACGACTCGGACCCCCGTGCGGCGGGAGGCTCGAAGCACAAAGGAACCACGCCCACCGAGGGAGCTGACCGAGATGAACACCCTGGCCTACGCGGGACCCGGACCCTGGATCTTCTTCGTGCCGCTGGTCTGGGCGGCCGTGATCTTCACCGTCGTCACGGTGCTGCGCCGCACCGGATGGCGGGGCCGCCGCGGATCGTGGCGCCCGCCCATGGACGACCGCTCGCCCATCGCCGTCCTCGGCCGCCGGTTCGCCGCCGGCGAGATCGACGAGGAGGAGTACTGGCGCCGGATCTCCGTTCTGGAGGAACACTTCGGGCGGACCAACCTGACTCCTCCGGGCAAGGGCGGTGCGGCATGAGCACCGCCGTCCGCACCGTCGCCGCCGCCCGGGTCGTCGACGCCGTGAAGGTCTACGGCACCGGCGACACCGAAGTGAGGGCCCTGGACGGGGTGAGCGTCGACTTCCACGCCGGACGCTTCACCGCGATCATGGGGCCCTCGGGCTCCGGCAAGTCCACCCTCATGCACTGCGCCGCCGGACTCGACACCCTCAGCGCCGGCTCCGCCTTCATCGGCGACACCGACCTGAGCACGCTCGACGACCGCAGGCTCACACTTCTGCGCCGCGAACGCCTCGGCTTCGTCTTCCAGGCGTTCAACCTGATCCCCACGCTCACCGTCGCCGAGAACATCACGCTGCCCCTCGACCTCGCGGGGCAGCGCGGAGACCGCGAGTGGATCGACGCGCTCATCGACACCGTCGGCCTCCGCGACCGGCTGCACCACCGCCCCGGCGAACTCTCCGGCGGCCAGCAGCAACGGGTCGCCGTGGCCCGGGCCTTCGCGGGCCGCCCGGACGTCGTCTTCGCCGACGAGCCGACCGGAAACCTCGACTCGCGCTCCGGCGAGGAAGTCCTTCGGCTGCTCGGCCGGACCGTCCGCCAGACCGCCCGCACCGTCGTCATGGTCACCCACGACCCGGTCGCCGCCGCCCACGCCGACGAGGTCCTCTTCCTCGCCGACGGCCGCCTCGTCGACCGGATGCCCGACCCCACCGCGGACCGCGTCCTCGACCGGATGCGCCTGCTCCCGCAGAGCGGGAACGCCGTCAACTCCCCTGGGAGGCAAGGGACATGAACGCCTCACTGCGCCTCAGCCTCACCTCCCTGCGCTCCCACAAGCGCCGTTTCGCCGGCACGTTCGTCGCCGTCCTGCTCGGCGTCGCCTTCCTCGCCGGGACGCTCGTCATGGGCGACACCCTCCGCGCCAGCTTCGACACCCTCTTCACCACCGCCAACGGCGGCACGGACGCCGTCGTGCGCAGCACCAATGTCGTCACCGTCTCCGGACAGGGCCAGGGCACCCGCCGCCCCGTCGACACCTCGCTCGTGACGAAGATCCAGGACACCCCCGGCGTCGCGGCCGCCGTCCCCGTCGTCGAGGGTTCGGCCCAACTCGTCGGCGCCGACCACAAGCCCATCGGCGGCCAGGGCCCGCCCACCCGCGCCGGGAACTGGATCACCGACCCGAAACTCAACCCGTACCAACTGGCCCAGGGTCGCGCCCCGCAGGCTCCCGGCGAGGTCGTCGTGAACCGGGGTGCTGCCGACAAGGGCGGCCTGAAGCTCGGAGACACGACCGTGCTGCGGGCCCCCGACCCCGTCACCGTGCACATCGTCGGCATCGCCACCTTCGGCGGCCAGGACGGCATGGGGCAGGTCACCTACGCCGGAATGACCCTCGCCGACGCGGAGAAGTACCTCACCCCCAAGCCCGGCGAGGCCTCCTCCATCGCCGTCCGCGCCGGCCCCGGCATCAGCCAGCAGCAACTGATCGACCGGCTGACTCCCGTACTGCCGAACGGAGTTGAGGCCATCACGGGCAAGGCGGCGTCCGCCGAGAGCCTCGACATGGTCGCCGGAACGTTCCTCGACCTCTTCACCACCCTCCTCCTCGTCTTCTCCGGCATCGCCCTGCTCGTCGCCACCTTCTCCATCCACAACACTTTCGCGATCGTCGTCGCCCAGCGCACCCGCGAGAACGCCCTGCTCCGCGCGCTCGGCGCCTCCCGACGGCAGGTGGCCGCCGCTACGCTCGCCGAGGCCACGGCCGTCGCGATCGCGGCATCGGCCGTCGGCGTACTCGCCGGCATCGGCATCGCGGCCGGCCTTCAGGCGCTCTTCCCGGCCATCGGATTCCCCTTCCCCGACGGGGACTTGGTGATCAGCGGACTCTCCGTGGCCCTGCCGATCGCCGTCGGCGTCCTGGTCTGCATCGGCTCGGCGCTGCTGCCCGCCCTGCGGGCCGGCCGCACCGCACCGCTGGCCGCGCTGCGCGAGACGGCCGTCGACCAGTCCGGCGCCTCCCGCCCGCGCAGGCTCACCGGCGGCACCCTGCTCCCGGCCGGTGTGGCGGTCACCCTCGCCGGAGTGCTCTCCGGCCCGAACGTGCTGCTCGCCGGGGTCGGCGCGGCGCTGACGCTCGCCGCCTTCGTGGTCCTGGGCCCCGTCGCGTCCACGTACGCCGTGGGTTTCCTCGGCGGCCCGCTCGACAAGGTGCGCGGCATCACCGGCTCCCTCGCCCGGCGCAACGCGCTGCGCAGCCCCAAGCGGACCGCCGCCACCGCGACCGCGCTGATGATCGGCGTCGCCGTCGTCTCCCTGTTCACCGTCTTCGGCGCCTCGCTGAAGACGACCATGGACCAGACGGTGTCGAAGTCCTTCGCGGGCGATGTCGCCGTCAGCGCCCGGGCGTTCGGCGCGGGCGGCGCGGGCATCAGCCCCCAACTGGCGTCTGCGGTAGGCAAGTTGCCCGAGGTGAAGACCGCCGTCGGGCTCGGCAAGGGCGTCGCGGACGTCGACGGCGGCGGGCGCGCCCTGACCGTCACCGACCCGACGAAACTCTCCGGCGTACTCGACCTGGGCACGATCGAAGGATCGCTGAGCGGCCTCGGCACCAACGGCCTCGCCGTCTCCGCCGACGAAGCCGGCAAGAAGGACTGGCACCCCGGCTCCGCGGCCCAACTCGCCTTCCCCGACGGGCAGAAGCAGACCTTCACCGTCCGCGCGGTGTACGCCGAGAAGGAACTGGCCGGCGACTATCTGCTCACCCGCGAGGCCTGGGCCCCGCACCGCGTCCAGGATTCCGACAGCCTCGTCGCGGTCTCGTTCAAGCCCGGCGTCCCGCTCGCCGACGGCAAGAAGGCGGTCGAGCGGACCGCCGCCGCGTACGGCAACCCGGAGGTGCAGACCCGCGCCGAGTACGCCGCGTCCTCGGCGAGCGGCATCGACATGATGCTCACCCTGGTCTACGCCCTCCTCGCGCTCGCCGTCGTCATCGCCCTGCTCGGCATCGCCAACACCCTGACCCTCGCGATCCACGAACGCACCCGTGAACTCGGGCTGCTGCGCGCGGTCGGCCAGACCAGGGGCCAGCTGCGGGCCATGGTCCGCTGGGAGTCGGTGCTGGTCGCCGCGTTCGGCACGGCGGGCGGGCTCGGGCTCGGCGCGTTCCTCGGCTGGGTGCTCGTCAAGGCATCCGACTCGGCGGGAACCAGCGCCTTCGCGCTGCCGCCGCTCCAGTTGACGGTGGTCGCACTCGTGGGCCTGCTGGCCGGGGCGGTGGCGGGCTTGCGGCCCGCGCGCCGGGCGGCGCGACTCGACGTACTCCGTGCGATCGCGACCGAATAGCACCCACCGGCGTCCTGCCCGGTCAGAGCCTGTGTCTGAACCCGGTCCGTCCCAGGCCCGGGCCGGGTTCGGGCACCGGCTCTCAACCCGCGACGGGCGACCGGGTGACGGCGGTCGCCCGGCCGCGCACCGCACGCGAGGGCCGGGTCTCCGTGAAGGGCGTGTTCGGCTTCGCCCCGTACAGCGGGTACGGCGGCAGGGCCACGGCGGGGGAGGGCGCGGCAAGCGTGAACCACACGGTCTTGCCGGACTCGCCCAGCGCACGCACTCCCCAGCTTTCGCTGACCGCGGCGATCAGGGCAAGGCCGCGTCCGTTGGTGGCGAGTGCTTCGGCGTCGCGTACGGCGGGCAGCGTCGGATCGTGGTCGTGGACGGAGATGGTGAGCCGGTCGAGCAGCAGCTCGATCTCCACGGTGCACATCTTGTCCGGCTCGGCATGCCGGTGGACGTTGGTGAGCAGCTCGGTGACGCCCAGCGCCGCCTCGTCTATCAACGGGTCCAGATGCCAGTAGCGCAACTGCGCCGATACGATTCTGCGGACCTGTCCGATCCGCGACGGCAGGGCTTGGAGCTCCACCGTGCACTGCCTGCTTGGCTGGCTGATCACGGTTGCGACTCCCCGAATGAGGTCCGGAAGTAGCTGTCTGGTCCGGCGGCTCTCCTCAGAGCGTCACCGCCGGTAAACCCTCAGTGATGTGGACACCAGCGTGGCCCAAGGGTTCGCACTCCGCAACTCCGCCCCTGGGGCCACACGCGTTTCAGCCGTGCGCGCCGTGCGTCGTCTGCCGGATGGCCTGCAGGAATCGCTGGGTCAGATCGGAGCCGCGTGAGTGGTCCGGCTCCTCGCCCATCGTCAACCGGTAACGGGTGCCATTCAGCCGCGCCACCGTCCGGTCCTCCTTGGCCAGCCACGGCAGCCGGGGGCGCGCCGCGCTGACCGCATCGACGGGCGCGCTGTCGATCTCCCGCCCATTGCTGGTGAGCAGGGCGAGCCGGCCGTCCTTGATCAGCACCTGGCCCGCTCGGGTCAGCGAGCGGGTCCACCGCTCGATCCGTACGCCCTTCGCACTGAACTCGGGTTCCGCCATGACCATCCGGCCCCCTTCGCATCGTTCCTGGTGGGCAGTCTGCACAACCACGAGCCTACGCACCAGGGCGCACGGAGGATCGGGTCCGGGCCAGCGCCGTCCAGCGCTCACCAGGCGCCCCACAAGCCACTCCTATGGATCCCCAAAGGGAACGTTTGTGCAGGTGGGAGCGGTATCGTCAAGCGTGGGGGCGGCACGAAGACACGACGAGGAGTGGCATGGAAACCATCGATGTGGACCGCAGCGATCCGGAGTACCGCGCCTGGCTGAAGGAAGCCGTGCGCAAGGTCCAGGCCGATGCCAACCGCTCCGCCGACACCCATCTCCTGCGCTTTCCCCTCCCCGAGGCCTGGGGCATCGACCTCTACCTCAAGGACGAGTCGACGCATCCCACCGGCAGTCTCAAGCACCGCCTCGCCCGCTCGCTGTTCCTGTACGGCCTGTGCAATGGCTGGATCCGGCCGGGCAAACCCGTCATCGAGGCGTCCAGCGGCTCCACCGCCGTCTCCGAGGCATATTTCGCCAAGCTGATCGGCGTGCCGTTCATCGCCGTGATGCCCCGCACCACCAGCGCCGAGAAGTGCCGCCTGATCGAATTCCACGGCGGCCAGTGCCACTTCGTCGACGACTCGATGAAGATGTACCAGGAGTCGGCGGCGCTCGCCGCCGAGACCGGCGGCCACTACATGGACCAGTTCACCTACGCGGAGCGGGCCACCGACTGGCGCGGCAACAACAACATCGCCGAATCGATCTACCAGCAGCTGAAGTTGGAGCGCTACCCCGAGCCCGCCTGGATCGTCGCCACCGCCGGCACCGGCGGCACCTCCGCGACCATCGCGCGCTATGTGCACTACATGCAGCACGACACGATGATCTGCGTCCCCGACCCGGAGAACTCCTGCTTCTTCGACGGCTGGACCCAGGGCGACGCGCTCGCCTCCAGCGACTGCGGCTCGCGCATCGAGGGCATCGGCCGGCCCCGCATGGAGCCGAGCTTCGTGCCCGGCGCCATCGACCGGATGATGAAGGTCCCGGACGCGGCGAGCGTCGCCGCCGTACGCGCCCTGGAGAAGGCGATCGGCCGCAAGGCGGGCGGCTCCACCGGCACCGGGCTGTGGAGCGCGCTGCGGATCGTCGCGGAGATGGTCGCCGAGGGCCGCACCGGCAGCATCGTCACCCTGCTCTGCGACCCGGGCGACCGCTACCTCGACAAGTACTACTCGGACAGCTGGCTCGCCGAGCAGGGCCTCGACATCGCCCCCTACGCCGAGACGCTCGACACCTTCCTGGAGACCGGGGTCTGGCCGGCCCGGTGAGCTGTCCGGAACGGGACCTTCTGCCCGTGCGGGACCCCGCGCCGCGTGCCAGGGTGACGTCATGGACACGCGCCCTGTAGTTGTCGCCGTAGACGGATCCGACCACAGTCTGCGAGCCCTGGAATGGGCCATTCCCACCGCTCGCAGACTGGCCGCCGACCTGGTCATCGCGCATGTCCTGCCCGACGCCGCGCAGCTGTGGGCGGCCCGCCGCTCCGCACTCGGCCCGGGCCCGGCGCTGAACGACCCGGTCACCGACCGGGTCCGCGCGGCGCTCTCGGGCCGCGACGGACTGCCCTCGGTGCGGTTCGACTCGCTTGAGGGCGAAGTGCCCGACGCGCTGCACGCCTTGGGCGCCTCGGCCCGGATGCTGGTGATGGGCTCCCGAGGCCGCGGCGGCTTCGCCAGCCTGCTGCTCGGCTCCAACAGCCTGGCCGTGGCCACCCGGGCGCCCTGCCCGGTGGTGGTCGTGCCGCCCCAGGCCCGCACGGGCGCGGACGAACGGACGACGGGCCGCGTCGTGCTCGGGCTCAACCTGGGCGACACCGTCGACGACGTGATCGAGTTCGCCTTCGTGGAGGCCCGGGCCCGGAACGTACCGCTCCAGGTGCTCTCGGCCTACCCGGCCCCGGCCCCGACCGCCCTGATGGTCGCGGGCGAGTTCCCGCCGGGCAGGCTGGACGCCGATCAGTACGAGCCCGTCGAGCGGGACGTCAAGCGCGAACAGGCCGAGCGGCTGCGCCCCTTCGAGGAGCGGTACCCCGAGGTCGAGGTGGACGCCGTGATCGCACCCGCCGACGCGGCGGGCCACCTCGTCGACGCCTCGGCCTCGGCCGCGCTGATCGTGGTCGGCCGCCACCGGCGCCGCCTGAAGCCGGGCTCCCTCCTGATGGGCTCGGTGGCGCATGCGGTGCTGCACCACGCGGAGTGCCCGGTGGCGGTGGTGCCGGTCCGGGAGCAGGAGTGACCGTTTCCGGCCACGTCAACTGCCGCCCACCGACGCCTCGTTGAGCCAGTCACAGCGTTGACCCGCAGTTTGCCCCCGGCGGTGGCTTTGCTGTCTACGGTGGGAAAGATCCACTGAACGGCACGGGGAACACGGGGAGCTGTCATGCCATCTGTACTGATCGTCGGCGGGGGACTGGTCGGTCTGACCGCCGCCCTGTGCCTGGAGTACCACGGGGTCGACCACATCCTGGTGGAGCGCAACACCGAGCCGACGGTGCTGCCCCGCTCGCGTGGCATGCACACACGCGCCGTGGAGATCTTCCGGCAGATCGGCGTCGAGGACGCCGTGCAGGCCGCGAGCGCGTCCGCCCTCAAGATGGGCACGTTCGGCGGCGCGCGCACCGGCCGGAGCATCGCCGACTCCGAGGCGCTCGACCTGCGCCACGTCTTCGCCACCGGCGCCATGGTCGGCGTCGATGAAAGCCCCTCAGCCTTCTGCTTCTGCCCCCAGGTGCTCCTCGAACCGGTCCTGCGCGAACTGGCCGAACAGCGCGGCGGCGACATCCGCTTCGGCACCGAACTGACCGCGTTCACCCAGGACGACGACCGGGTCACCGCCACCCTCAGGGACCGGACCACAGGCCGCACCACCACCGTGTACGCCGACTACCTCCTCGCGGCCGACGGCGGCGGCAGCCCGATCCGTACCACCCTGGGCATCACCAGCACCACCCGCCCCGCCACCCACCACTACCTCAACCTCTACTTCCGCGCCGACCTCACCGAGCTGGTGCGCGACCGCACGTTCAGTCAGTGCGAGATCGCCGGCCCCCAGGTGTCCGGCCTGTTCCTGGCCAAGAACAACACCGACGAATGGTCCTTCCACCTGGCCTACGACCCGGAGCGCGAGAGCCCGCGCGACTACCCGGACGAGCGGTGCGTCGCCCTGCTGCGCACCGCCATCGGCGCGGACGACCCCGAGCTCCGCATCGACCTGCTCGCCCGCGCCGCCTGGGACACCGGCACCGCGGTCGCCGACTCCTACCGCAGCGGCCGGGTCTTCCTCGCCGGAGACGCGGCCCACCGGCACGCCCCCTGGGGCGGCTTCGGCGCCAACACGGGCATCGCCGACGTGCACAACCTGGCGTGGAAGCTCGCCGCCGTCCTGCGCGCACAGGCGCCGGAAGCCCTCCTGGACACCTACGAGCCCGAGCGGCGCCCCCGTGGCCTCCTCGTCGCCGAACAGGCCTGGCTGCGCACCGACTTCCTCGCCCGCTACGGCATCCGTACGCCGCGGAACGCCGAGGCTCTCGACCGTCAGCTGGGCACCGGCGAGATCATGACCCGCTACCGGTACGCATCCGCCGCCGTCCACGGCGACCCGGCCGGGGACACGGTCGACCTGCTCGCGGGCCAGACCGGCACCCGCACCCCGCACCTCTGGCTCGACCGCGACGGCAGCACCGTCTCCACCCTCGACCTGTGCGGCCCGGGCTTCACCCTGCTCACCGGCGGGGACGCCGAGTCGGACGCCGCCTGGGCCGACGCGGCCAAGACGCTTCCGCTGACGGTGCATCATATTCGCGGCGTTGAGCCGGACTTGGGGCAGGGCGAGGAGGTTCTGCGGGACGGCGAGGGCGCCTGGCTCGGCCTGGTCGGGCTGCCTCCGCAAGGCGCCCTGCTCGTCCGCCCGGACGGTTTCGTCGCCGCCCGGTCCGACGAAGGGCTCACCCCCGACACCCTCGACGCCATATGGCGGTCCGTCACCAGCCATTGAGCGGAGGTCAGTTGGGGAGGATCAGGCCGCCGGCGCACCCGAGAGCCGGCGGTCCAGCTTGCGCATCGCGCCCTTGAAGGACTGGCCGACGCCGGGACCCGCCGCCCGCATCATCAGGCGGAACAGGGCCGGCCCCTCGCTCGCCATCGTCCAGCGCACGGTCGTCCCGGACCCCGCCGGAGTGAGCCGCCACTCCTCCAGCAGGGCGCGCACACCGGGGGTGTTGGTCTCGTCGATCCGGTAGGCGTAGCGCTCGCCCGGTTCCCTCGCCATGATCGTCTCGCGGAAGAACACCCCGCCCCGCAGCCTGATCTCGCGCCCGGCCCCGCCGTCCAGGGGCCGGGCCGAGGCGACGGAGGAGAACCAGGCAGGCGTGTCCGACACTTCCTCGGCCAGGGCCCGGTAGACGGCGGCGGGCCCGGCCGAGACATGGGCCGTGAACACCAGGCGCACCGGCGCCGACTCGGCGAAGTCGAGTTTCACGGACCTGAGTCGGCGAGCCATGACGCATACCTCCTGGCGGTCGGGCGGCGCTGAAAGCGCGCGTTGAACGCGAGCGAGCCGCGCCGGAGCCCGTACGGGACCGGCGCGGCAGAGCCCGCACACCATAGCTGGCGGGCCGTCAGATGTCTGCGGGGCCGCCGTTCTCGCTGCCGTTGTCGGGGATCTCCCCCGCCACCACGAGGTCCCGCAGATGCTCGGTCATCTCCTCGCGGGACCGGTCCGAAAGGCCCGCGTCCGTCACGAGCGAGTCGACCTGGTCGAGCGAGGCGAACGAACTGAGCCCCACCGTCCCCCACTTGGTGTGATCAGCGATCACCACGACCCGCCGCGCCGACTGTACGAAGCGGCGATTGGTCTCCGCCTCCGCGAGGTTGGGCGTGGAAAGCCCGGCCTCCATCGAGATGCCGTGCACCCCGATGAACAGCACATCGAAGTGGAGCGAACGGATCGCCGCGTCGGCGACCGGCCCCACCAGCGTGTCGGAGAGCGTCCGCACACCGCCCGTCAGGACCACGGTCGCGGCCCCCGGCCGCGGCCCCGCCCCCGCGGGCGAGCGCTGCGCGGCGTGGAACACATCGGCGACCTGCACCGAGTTGGTCACCACCGTCAGCTCCGGTACGTCCACCAGCTGTTGGGCCAGCGCGTACGCCGTCGTACCGCCGGCCAGGGCGATCGCGCTGCCGGGCACGGCCATCCTGGCGGCCTCCCGCGCGATGTCCTGCTTGGCGCTCAGCTCAAGCGTCGACTTCGCCTCGAAGCCCGGCTCGTGCGCCGTGGCCTCCGCGACGGGCACCGCCCCGCCGTGCACCTTCTCGATCACGCCCTGGCGCGCCAGCGCGTCCAGATCCCTGCGGACCGTCATGTCCGAGACGTTGAGCTTCCGGGTGAGCTCGTTGACCCGGACTCCGCCACGCCGTCTGACCTCATCGAGGATCAGCGCACGCCGCTGCTCCGCGAGCAGATTCTGGTGGTCGCTCACTGCCGGGCCGGCCCCTTCCACATCGTCGAACACACTCGCCGGGCACATCTGCACCCCCGGCTACGGACACCCCATCCTGTCACGGGGAGATTCAGTGAGAGCACTGCACCAAGGCACCCGGATCCGAGATCCTGAATGTTCCGTGCCACCCGCGCCGCCGATCCTGCCATCACGAGAGCGAGTCGCAGAAGTGTCCCGTGCCACACCCGCCGCCCAGGCCGGTGCCCCAGCAGTCGAGAGCGGCGGACCCGCCCTCGAACTGCTGGTCCACGGCGTCGGAGGCACCACACCGCAGAAGATGCTCGACGACCCCCGCACCGTGTGCGTCACCGGCGACGACACCGCCGCGATCTACCGGCGCAGTGAGGACGCCGACGCCGAAGCCCACCCCGAGCGCTACCGCGACCGCCCGGTGCCCGAGGCGTACGTCTGGTGCAATCTGACCTCCGGCAACAGCGCCCGCGCCCTGTGGCTGCTCCTGCTGCCGTTCATGGTGATCAACCTTGCCCACTGGATGCGGCCGCCCGCCAAGGAGCCGCACTGGGCGATCCGGCTGTACGGGGTCCTGGTGCGGCTCATCGCGCTCAGCCTCACGGTGCTGCTTGTCGCCGCCGCCTGCGAGGTCGCGCTCGATCTCACCGCATGGCAGTGCGCGGGCACGGCCGCCTGCTCACGCTCGTGGTACTGGCTGGGCTTCACCTCCGTCGCCCACCACGGCTGGTGGTCACAGCCGGGCCGGCGCCTGGCCCTCGCGGCGCTCGCGCCCGCGGGCCTGACCCTCCTGCTCTGGTACCTCTCCAACCGCACCTGGAGCGCGTACGAGTCCCAGCAGCCGTTGAACGCCAATCCCGCCGCCGACCCCGCCGAGGCCGTCAAGCCCGCCTTCAGCAGGCCCGGATTCTGGTACGGCAGGCGCCTGGTCGCCCGGCTGCGCGCCGCCCACACCGCCGCCGGTTTCCTCACCACCGCCGCCGGCGTCACGGCCGCCGCCGCCCGCTACGACCGCACCGCCACCAGCGCCCTCTTCGAGACGCTCGGACTGCTCCTGGAGTCAACTCTGGCTGTGGCGGGGGTAGTTGTGGTGTGGGTGGTGTGCCGTCGAGGGCGTACCGAAACACAGCTCGACGAGAGGCTCGACCGGGCCGTCACCGCGTGGCTGCCCGTCACCTCGCTCGCCCTGCTCGCGCTCGCCCTGCTGTACGCGGCCTGGGACCGGGCCGACTGGACCTCGTCCGGCACCCTGCCCGGGGACCGCTCCTTCGGCTTCCTGGCCTTCGCCCAGGGAGTGTTGATCGTCGCCATCGCCGCCGTGGCCCGGCATCTGCGACGCCGGGCGCCCGGGGAAGCCACCGCCCTGTGCGGACTCGGCGGCCCCGCCGTCGCCATGCTCGCCTGCGCGCTCGGCGGCGTGATGACCGGCGGCGTCGCCCAGCGCGTCGCCGCCTGGGTGGACCACGGAGCCACCCACCGAGGGGCCTTCAACGGGCCGCCCGCGCTGCTGACTTGGCAGGCCTCGGTGATCCCCGCCCTGCTGGCCCTGCTCGTCCCCGTCGTGCTGTTCTTCGCCGTACGCACCTGGCGCACCGCCCGCTCCGACGCCCCGCACGTCATGGCCGACTACCCCACCGAACGGCCCGACACCGCCCGCACCCGTCAGATCGCGCGCGCTCGCGCCATGGCCGGGCTCACCGATCACGCCGCCCTCTTCCTCGGCATCGTCTCCGGAGCGTCCCTGCTGCTGGGCGCCGCGGCCCTCGTCGGCGCCTGGTGGACCGGCGAAGTGCCGGAGCAGGCGGCCGACGGCGCGGCCACGCCTGTCGCCTTCGCCGCCGACGCCGCCCAGTCGCTCGGCTCCTGGTGCACCGGCTTCGGCTTCCTGCTCTTCGTCACCTGGGGCCGGCGCGCCTACAAGGACGCGGCGGCTCGCCGCACCGTCGGCATCCTGTGGGACGTCGGCACCTTCTGGCCGCGCGCCGCACACCCCTTCGCGCCGCCCTGCTACGCCGAGCGGGCCGTGCCGGACCTCGCCTGGCGGATGAACACCTGGACCGAGCGCACCGGCGGCCGCCTCGTGATCTCCGGACACTCGCAGGGCAGCGTGCTCGCCACGGCCGCCGTCTGGCAACTGCCCGCCGCCACCCGGCGCCGGGTCGCCCTGCTCACCTACGGCTGCCCGGTCGAGCGGCTCTACGGACGCTGGTTCCCCACCTACTTCGGCCCCGCCCCGCTCCAGGCCCTGCACCAGGAGGTGCACTGCTGGCGGAACCTGTGGCGCGCCACCGACCCCATCGGCGGGCCCGTGCTGACCGGCGGCGACGTCGACAAGGGCCCGCTGCTCGACCCGCTCGCCTACGGCCGGACCTTTGAACACCCACTGCCCGCACCGATCCTGGGACACTCCGACTACCAGGCCGACCCCGCCTTCGGCCGCGAACGGGCCCTGCTCCTGGCCGAGTTGGCGAGCGGCGTGCCGAACCAGCGGACGGATCAGGGCAGTTCGGGCAGATCGTCCGGATAGAGCAGAGTCAGATCGTCGGTGCTGGCATCGGCCAGCTGGGCGACCCGGCCCGCATGCCGCTCCACCATCGACTCGAACGTCTGCCGCGCGGTGCGCCCGTTGCCGAACGCGGCGCCCCTCGGCAGCGCCGTGAAGTACTTCAGGAGGCACTCCGCCGTACCGGAGCCGAGCCGGTACTCGTGCTCGTCGGCCTGCTGCTCCACGATGCGCAGGAGTTCTTCGGGGGAGTAGTCCGAGAACCTGATGGTCCGTGAGAAACGGGACGCCACACCAGGGTTGACGCTCAGGAACCGCTCCATCTCCGCCGTGTACCCGGCGACGATGACCACCACCGCCTCACGGTGGTCCTCCATCAGCTTCACCAGCGTGTCGATGGCCTCACGCCCGAAGTCACGGCCCGAGTCCTCGGGGGACAGGGCGTACGCCTCGTCGATGAAGAGCACCCCGCCGCGTGCCCGGTCGAAGGCCTCCTGGGTGCGGATCGCGGTGGACCCGATGTGCTCACCGACCAGGTCGACGCGGGACACCTCGACCAGATGGCCGCGCTCCAGGACGCCGAGGGAGGCCAGGATCTCCCCGTAAAGGCGCGCCACCGTGGTCTTGCCGGTGCCGGGGGAGCCGGTGAAGACCAGGTGTCGGCGGACCGAGGCGGCCTTGAGGCCGGCCTGCTGCCGCTTGCGGCCGACCTCGATCATGTCGGTGAGCGCCCGCACCTCTCGCTTGACGCTCTCCAGGCCCACCAGCGTGTCCAGCTCACCGAGCACGGCACCCGGAGTCCGCGTCGGCTCGGCGACCGGCTCCGCTGCGGGGGACTCGACGGGGCGCGGGCCGGGGACGGCGGAGAGCAGCCCCATGGTCTGCGTCGCGATCTGCACGGCGGGCGGCTCGGCCGCCCCCGCCCTGGCGCCGCTCTCGTCGCTGGTGCAGTCCTCGACGACCGCGCCGTCCTCGGAGAACTCATACCCCCGGCGCGCACACCGCTCCGTGCGGCAGCGCGTCAGCGTCGTACGGCAGCCGTCGATGACATGGAAGCCGAAGCCGCCGCTGCCGGTCACCCGGCAGCCGTGGAAGGTGCCCCGGCCCTCGGCGGAGACGTAGAAGCCGGCCTCGGCCGGGGAGGTGACCGTGACGCGCTCGATACGGGGATCGGCGCCCTTGGTGACGATGACGCCGGTCTGCGCACCGTCGATGGTGCAGCCGGCGAGGATGCCGCCGCTGCCGTGGTCACGGAACCAGGCGCCGGTCGACGCCTCCCTGATCCGGCAGTCGTCGAGCTGCGCGGTCGCGCCGTCGCTCACCGACACGGCGGTGTTGCGGACCTGGGTGAGATCGCTGTCGACGACATCGGCGCGTGAACCCCGGTCGAGCACGAAGATCGCGTCCGGTACGTCATGGACGCGGCAGCCCTCCATGACCGCGGTCGCGCCGTCGCTGACCCACACCGCCGGATAGTCGCCCGTACTGTCGTGGATCTCGCACAGGTCGGCGTCCACGCGGGTGCCCGGGTCCCACACCGACAGGCCGTTGCGCCCGAAGCGGCGGACCTTGGTGCGGGTCAGCGTGAGCACCGAGCGCGAGCGCAGGTCGACCGCGTTCTCCGGGATGTCGTGGATGTCGCAGTCGGCGAGCGTGAGCACCGCGTCCGTGTCCAGGGTGATGCCGTCGGCCGAAGTCCGGTGCACCGTGCAGTCGGTGAGGTGGGCCGAGGCGCGCGAGGCGATCTGCACCCCGGCGCCCTTGATCTCGTACACCTCGCAGCCGAGCGCCTCAAGACCGCTGCCCTCGCCACTGACGGCCAGCCCGGCGCCGCCGGAGTGGTGCACCCGGCAGCGTTCAAGGCGGGGGTGTCCGCCACTGTGCACCGAGACCCCGGACTGCCCGGCCGCGACGACCTCGCACTCCTCGAACACCCCGCCCGCGCCGTCGAATACGCCGATGCCGACGCCGCCCGGGTTGTCCACCGTGCAGCGGCGCACCGTGGGCCGCGCCCCGCCCCGGACCTCGATGCCGACCGCGGAGCGCGTCACCACCCGCAGATCGACGAGCTCGGGCGCACCGTCCTCCACGAGCAGCGCCGGCGCCGCCGCGTCCTGGCCCTCCAGGTACAGGTCCCGCACGGTCGCCGAGGCGCGCACGGTCAGCGCCACCCCGTCGGCCGGCGCGATCCGGACCGAACCGACCGCGCCCTCGGGGCCGCGCAGTGTCACGGAGCGGCGCAGCACCAGGTTCTCCCGGTAGGTGCCCGGGGCGACGGTCAGGACGTCGCCGTCGCCGGCGGCCTCCAGAGCTGCGGCCAGAGAGGCGTACTCACCCGTGCGGCGGCGCCACCTCGACGTGCCCGTGTGCGTCACCTGGACCGTGCCCTGAGCCATGGTGCTGTCGTGCCCCCACCTCGTGCGTGCGACCTCGCACACACCTCGACCGTGACCTCGTATGTGCGACTGATGGTCCACCGTAGCGCGCGCGGGGCCGGTGAGTTGACCGGTCAGCTGCCCGCGCCGGTACGGCCCCAGTCCGGACCGTACCGGGCCCACGCCCGGTCCAGTCGCTCATACCGCCGGCGTATCAGACGCCATACGATCAACCGCCGTACGCCCTCGACGAGTCCGGCCGCCGCCGCGGCCGCGCAGATCCCCGAGAACACCGCGTGGGTGTCGGCCGCGGACAGCGCCATCGGCCGGGGCGCGGGGCGGCCGCGGTCATCGGTCCATATCGCGAAAGTGGCGCCCGGAGCGGGCGCCTTCAACGGCGAGGTCAGCGTGCCGCTGTGTGAACTGCCGTCGTGCGCCGTCCAGTTGGCGACCACTCTCGTGCGCGGGGAGCGGCCCATCGAGCCGTCGGGCTCGGCGACGGTCGCCCGCTGCTCGGCCCGGCGCACCACCACTGCCGAGGTCACATGCCGGTGCCGGCGCTGCTCGGTGACCGCCTGGCGCAGGCTCGCATCGGTGAGGGATCCGCAGATCACCCCCACCGCGGGCACGGCGAACACCATGAGCACCAGGGCTACGAGCGCCACCCAGGCCTCCGCGAAGTCGGTGCGGCGGCGCAGCGGATTGTGCCGCCAACGCCACACTCCCGTGATGGCTCGCACGGGCCACGCACCCCCTTCCGCTTCGTGCCGCCCAGACGGGACGGCATGCGCGCGGGTGGCACGAACAGGGATCTGATCCACCCGGCTTGTCCTGTCCAACGCGTCCGCTACCCAAAGGAGTTCCCACGGGGCGCAGGGCTATGCGAGCACCTTCAACGGGTCACCGATGCGGATGGTGCCGGTGCCCTCCGGGATCACCAGGAGGCCGAACGCCAGCGAACTGCCGATCCGGCGGTGCCGGGCCAGGGTGCGCAGCGGCTCCTTGCCGCGCTCCGCGGTGGCCTGGTCGGTGGTGGTGATGACACACCGGGCGCAGGGCTTCACCACCCGAAAGGCGACCTCGCCGATCGATATCCGCGACCAGGTGTCCTCGGCCCAGGCCTCGGTCCCGTCGAGGACCACATTGGGCCTGAACCGGTTCATCGGCAGGGGGCCCTCGGCGGGGTGGTCGCCCTGCGCGATCAGCGAGTTGAGGGCGTCGAGCGAGGCGCGCGTGGCGACCTGGAGCGGGTATCCGTCGGCGAAGCTGACGGTCTCGCCGTTCGGCGCGTACTTGGGGTTGATGGCCCTGCGGCGTGCCGGATCGTCGAGATGCATGAGCCGCACCTCAGTGCCCAGATAGGCGCTGAACCACGCATGGGCCTCATCGGCGGCGGTCACCGCCTTGAACTTGTTGCCGAAGAGCGTGACGCCGACGGCCGCCACCGGCTCCGGCGGCTCGACGATCAGATCGTCGCGTCCGGGCGCGGAAAGGCGCACGCCTCCGCCCGGCAGTGTGGCGGCACTGCTCAGGGCGAGGCCCGGCTGCTCGCGTTGAGTGACGGCTGTGCCGTGCGTGTCCACCAGCATCCAGCGGCGGTCCCCGGCGAGCCCCCATGGCTCGACCGCCGCTTGTGCTGTGCCGTATCCCCCGACCGACTTGACGGGATGAATGCGCATCCCGTGGACAACCGCATCAAGTCCGTTGCTCATAAACACATTCTGCCAGCCGCCTCGGACAAGTGTCCGGGCGGCCGGTCCCGCCCTTGATCAGTACCCGGTGCCCTGATAAGGCCGGTTGTACGGATCCTCGTACGGCGCGGGCGCCGGCCGGGGCGCCGCGGGCCGCATGGCCTCGTACCCGGTGCCCTGCATCGGCCGCTGCGGCATGCCCTGCTGCCCCTGGTAGCCGCGCGGGGCCGAGGGCTGCTGCGGAATGTACGGAGCGGGCGCGTGCTGCAGCGGCACCGGCTGCTGCATCTGCTGCTGGTATCCGTACGACGAGGCGTAGGAAGGGCTCTGCTGCGAAGGGGCGGCCGGCAGCGCGGGCAGCGCCGACGGAAGCGCCGGCAGGTAGTTGCTGCCGGTGTCGTAGAGGGAAGGCACTCGGATCGGGGCGATCTGAGGCGTACCCCGTTCTGCGACGAGGGAGTCGTAGATGGGGGTGTCCGGGAAGAACGGCGCGGAGTAGTAACCGCCGCCATAGGTGGAGCGGGGGGAGGTCATGGCACATAAGTTAAGCCCACGATGTGGTCGTTGGGGAGCCCGATAAGAGGGTTGTTTCGCGTGTTCGGAGTGGCCGGGCGTCATCAATGTGAGCGAACTTGGGAAAATCGGTCGCGCTGCGGCGTTGGAATCCTGTAAAGGGCAAGGTCATCAGGGGTTACCGGCGGGTGGACCGGAGAGGTGCCCGGCGGGCGATCGGGCGTTAGGTTGACGGTGCAGAAATCTTTCGGCACCGCGGCGAGTGATGGGGGAGAGCATGTCCATGCTTAAAGGAGCCAATGTTCCGGTGCCTGCGCACTCGGTACGCGTCGAACTGGCCTGGCGGTCCGGCCCCGGTGTCCCCGACGTGGATGCCTCGGCCCTCCTGCTGGCCGGCGGCCGGGTGCGCTCGGACGCCGATTTCGTCTTCTACAACCAGCCCACGCACGCGTCCGGCGCCGTACGCCACGAGGGCAAGCGGTCCGGTCCCGACGCGGTGACGGACACCCTGTCCATCGACCTCGCGCGGGTGGAACCGGCCGTAGAGCGCGTGGTGCTCGCCGCCTCGGCCGACGGCGGAACCTTCGGTCGCGTCCCCGGTCTCGGCATCCGCGTCCTGGACGCGGCCACCGGCGCGGAGCTCGCACGCTTCGACCCCCGGGACGCCACCGTCGAGACCGCCTTCATCCTCGGCGAGCTCTACCGCCGCCAGGGCGCCTGGAAGTTCCGCGCGGTCGGCCAGGGCTACGACAGCGGACTCGAAGGCCTGGCAACGGACTTCGGGATCACCGTCGACAAGCCGCAGCAGCCGCCCGTCACGCCCCCGGCGCCTGTCAGTCCGGCTCCGCCTCCCGCGCAGGCGCCCTTCACCCTGGCTCCGCCTCCCGCCCAGGCCGCCTACACCCCGCCCCCGGCCCCTGTGTGGCCCGAGCCGGCCGGCCAGGTTCCGGTGCCTCCGACGGCTCCGCCGTTGACGCAGCCGTCACCTGTGCGCCTGTCGAAAGTCACCCTCACGAAGGAGGCGCCCAGGGTTTCGCTCGCCAAACAGGGCGGCACTTCGGGTGCGATGCGGGTCAATCTCAACTGGCAGAGCCGCAAGCAATTCAGCGGCTGGGGAGCCAAGTTGGGGCGCGCCGCCGCCAACCACTCCGATCTCGACCTCGACCTGTGCGCCCTGTACGAGCTCTCCGACGGCCGCAAGGGCGTCGTGCAGGCCCTGGGCAACGCCTTCGGCGCGCTCCACCAGCCCCCGTACATCCATCTCGACGGCGACGACCGCACCGGCGCGGTCGAATCGGGCGAGAACCTCACCGTCAATCTCGACCAGAAGGCCAAGTTCCGCCGCCTGCTGATCTTCGTCACCATCTATGAGGGCGCCCGCAGCTTCGCCGATCTGCACGCCACTGTGACGCTTCAGCCGCAGTTCGGCGCACCGATCGAGTTCTTCCTCGACGAGTGCACCGTCCCCTCCACGGTCTGCGCGCTCGCCCTGATCACCAACAACGGCGGCGACCTGGTCGTCCAGCGCGAGGCCCGCTATCTGGTGCCCGCGCGCGGCGTCAGCCCGCAGCGCACCATCGACCAGGCCTACGGCTGGGGCATGAACTGGACGCCCGGCCGCAAGTAGCCCGCCTCACCGCTCCTCGGGCGCGGCCTCGGGCCGGGCGTAGGTGCGGCCCTTCCAGGCCGCGCCCCGCCCCCGGTAGTGCTGCACGGCCGAGTCGACCGTCATCAGCAGGTACAGCAGCGCCGTGAACGGCAGCGTCGGGGCGAGCGCCAGCGGCTGGCGGTAGTGGCGGAGCATCGGCAGATACGTTCCGGTCATCACCAGCCAGGCGAGACCGCCCGCCCAGGCGGCCCCCGCGCTGGAGGTGGCAAGGCCCGCGACGAAGGTGACCGGCGGCGCCAGGTAGACCAGCGCCAGGCCCGCGACGGTGCCGAGCAGCACCAGCGGGTTGTGCCGCAACTGCGCGTACGCACTGCGCGAGACCATCCGCCACAGGTCCGCGAGGCGCGGGTAGGGGCGCACACTGTCGACCCGGTCCGCGAGGCCCAGCCAGACCCGCCCGCCGGACCTGCGTACCGCGCGCGCCACCGACACGTCGTCGATCACCGCCTGGCGCACCGCATCCGGAATCCCGGCCCGCTCCGCCGCCTCCGTACGAAGGAGCACGCAACCGCCGGCCGCGGCCGTGGCGCGCGGCCTTCGGGCGTTGATCCAGCGGAACGGATAGAGCTGTGCGAAGAAGTACACGAACGCCGGGACGATCAGCCGCTCCCAGCCGCTCGCCACCCGCAGCCGGGCCATCTGCGACACCAGGTCGAAGCCGCCGCCGCGAGCCGCGGCGACCAGCTCGCGCAGACTGTCCGGCGCGTGCGCGATGTCGGCGTCGGTGAGCAGGAGGTACTCCGGTTCGCGCGCCCGCGCCAGCGCCATGCCCTGGCGCAGCGCCCACAGCTTGCCGGTCCAGCCCTCCTCCGGCTCACCCGGCGGCACCACGCTCAGCCGCAGACCCCCGTGCCGCTCGGCCAGGGAACGGGCGAGCTCGCCGGTGCCGTCCGAGCTCCCGTCGTCCACCAGGAAGATCTCCGCGCGGCCGGGATAGTCCTGCGCGAGCAGCGACGGAAGGCTCAGCGGCAGCACCTCCGCCTCGTCGCGGGCCGGCACCACCACCGCGACATCCGGCCAATGTTCGAGCCGCGCACGGGGCGGCAGCCGCTGGTCGGTGCGCCAGAAGAAGCCCTGCCCGAGCAGCAGCCAGAGCCAGACGACCAGGGACACCAGGGCGATCCACACAAGGGCGCTCATCCGCCGCAGTCTGCCCCACATCCCGTGCTCCACACGGGACCTCGGCCGGTTTCGCCGGAGCCCGTCGACTATGGTGACCGGGTGAAGATCGCGCTCATGGACTCCGGAATCGGCCTGCTCGCCGCGGCCGCGGCGGTACGCCGGCTACGGCCCGACGCCGAACTCGTGATCTCGAACGACCCCGACGGCATGCCCTGGGGTCCGCGCACCCCCGAAGGCGTCACCGAGCGCGCCCTCGCCGTGGCCAGGGCCGCCGCAGCCCTGGAACCGGACGCCCTGATCATCGCCTGCAACACCGCGTCCGTGCACGCCCTGCCCGCGATCCGTGCCGCCCTGGAACCGGAGATCCCGGTGATCGGCACCGTCCCCGCGATCAAGCCCGCCGCGGCCGGCCGCGAGCCCTTCGCGATCTGGGCGACCCCGGCCACCACCGGCAGCCCCTACCAGCGCGGACTGATCAGCGAATTCGCCGACGGCGTCCCCGTCACCGAGGTGCCCTGCCCCGGCCTCGCCGAAGCCGTGGAGCACGCCGACGACGCCGCGATCGACCGTGCCATCGCCGTGGCCGCCGCTCTCACGCCGCCGGAGGTAAGGACCGTCGTCCTGGGCTGCACCCATTACGAGCTGGTCGCCGAACGCATCCGTACGGCCCTGCGCCCGGACGGCGGCCCGCTCACCTTCTTCGGCAGCGCCGAGGCCGTCGCCGCCCAGGGCCTGCGCCGGGCAGGAATCGTCCCCGCACCGGAAGCCGCCCAGGTCGGAGGCCTGACCGTCCTGCTCAGCGGCCGCACCGGCACCCTGCCCGACGTCGCGCTCGCCTACCCCGAAGGCCGCCTGCTACAGGCCGTCAGTCCCGCTCACTGAGCGCTGAACGATGCCACGGCAGCGGAACCTGAGTACGCTGCTACACATGAGGGAACCGTCCCCGGAGTACCCCACGCCCCCCGAGTCCCAGCACGGATCCGGTGCCGCCGAGCAGGCGCCAGAGGTCTGGACCGGCCGGGCGACCAACCGCGTCCAGTGGCTCCTCGCGGCGGGCGGCGCGGCCTGCATCGCGCTCGGCGTAGAGCTGGCCGTCGACTCCAATTGGACCTCCGGCATCGCACCGCTCCTGATGTCCGTGGTCGGCTGCCTGGCGGCCGGGCTCCTGGTGCTCTTCGGGACCCTCGCCTTCGTCCACGTCTCGGTGAAGGTCGACGGCGACTGTCTGGAAGTGCGCTGCGGCCACATCGGGCTGCCGCGCCGCACCATCCCCCTGGACCATGTGGTCGGAGCCGACTTCGTCCCCCGCGTCACCCCGCGCCAGTGGGGAGGCTGGGGCTATCGCTGGCGGCCCGAGATCGGCACCGCCGTCGTCGTACGCCGCGGTGAGGGCGTGGCGCTCAAGCTCGGCGACGGTCGCGTCTTCACCGTCACCGTCGACGACGCCGAAGCGGCGGTACGCGTCATCCGCGACCGGCTGCGGCTGCTCGGCACCGGCAAGCCCGTCGAGGCCTGACCTTCCGCGCCGGGTGCCGTGAGACCGGACTCCCCGGTACACAGCCACCCGCCGTAGACTCCGCCGGGTGAGCACCACCGAAACCCCCACAACCGAGCCGGAACAGCTCGGACCGCAGCCTGCCGCACCCTCGCGGCCGCGGGCACTGCTGAACCGTCTCGCCCGGCCCGCCGCGGCCGCGCTCAGTGGGGTGCTCCTGTACCTGAGCTTCCCGCCGAGGCCCCTGTGGTGGCTGGCCCTGCCCGCGTTCGCCGTCCTCGGCTGGATCCTGCGCGGCCGAAGCTGGAAGGCGGGCCTCGGCCTCGGCTACCTCTTCGGCCTCGGCTTCCTGCTCCCCCTCCTCGTATGGACCGGAGTGGAGGTCGGCCCCGGGCCCTGGCTGGGGCTGGCCGCGATCGAGGCGCTGTTCATCGGCGCGGCCGCGGCGGGTATGGCCGTGGTCTCCAGGCTTCCGCTGTGGCCTGTGTGGTCCGCCACCATGTGGGTCGCCGCCGAGGCGGCCCGCGCCCGCGCCCCCTTCGGAGGCTTTCCCTGGGGCAAGGTCGCCTTCGGGCAGGCCGACGGCACCTTCCTGCCGCTCGCCGCCCTGGGCGGCACCCCCGTACTCGGCTTCGCCGTGGCGCTGTGCGGTTTCGGACTGTACGAATGCGTCCGCCAGGCGCTCAAGGTCCGGAGCACCGGGAGCGTCCGTAAGGGAGCGGCGGCGGCCGCGCTGCTCACGGTCGTCGTGCCGGTCGCGGCGTCCCTCGGCGTCCGAGGCCTCGTCAGTGACACGGCTCAGGACGGCACCGCGACCGTCGCCGTGATCCAGGGCAACGTGCCCCGCCTCGGCCTCGACTTCAACTCCCAGCGCCGGGCCGTGCTCGACTACCACGTACGCGAGACGCTGCGGCTCGCCGACAAGGTCAAGGCCGGCCAGGAGCCGCAGCCCGACTTCGTCCTGTGGCCGGAGAACTCCTCCGACGTCGACCCCTTCGTGGACGACGACGCCCGTGCCGTCATCGACCAGGCCGCCAAGGCCATACGCGCACCCATCTCGGTCGGCGCGGTCGTCGGCGGCTTCGGCACGAAGCTCTACAACGAGCAGGTCCAGTGGGATCCCAAGCTGGGCCCCGTCGCGACGTACGACAAGCGGCAGATCCAGCCGTTCGGCGAGTACATCCCGCTGCGCGGCCTCATCAGCACCTTCACCCCCGGCTACACCTCGATGGTCCGCGAGGACTTCAACCGCGGCACCAAGCCGGGCCTGTTCACCATGGGCGGCACCAAGGTCGGCATCGCCACTTGTTACGAGGCCGCCTTCGACTGGGCGGTGCGCGACACCGTCACCGCGGGCGCCCAGGTGATCTCCGTGCCGAGCAACAACGCGACCTTCGACCGCAGCGAGATGACCTACCAGCAGCTTGCCATGTCCCGGGTGCGGGCGGTCGAGCACAGCAGGACCGTCACCGTTCCGGTCACCAGCGGGGTGAGTGCCGTGATCATGCCCGACGGCAAGGTCGTCCAGAAGACCGCCATGTTCACCCCGGCCTCGCTCGTCGCCAAGGTGCCGCTGCGCTCCTCGCAGACACCCGCGACCAAGCTGGGCACGCTGCCCGAGTGGGCGCTCGTCGCGGCCGCCGCCGCGGGCCTGGCCTGGGCGATCACCAGGTCCGTACGGGGGCGTCGCGACACCGGGAGCTGACTGGCCGGTTCCTGACGGCCGCTAGGGTCGGGGCATGGCAACTCCTGACTTCATTCAAGACATCCGAGCCCTCGCCGGGCACCAGTTGCTCCTGCTGCCGGGTGTGAGTGCGATCGTCTTCGACGACGAGGGCCGGGTCCTGCTCGGCCGCCGGGCGGACAACGGCAAGTGGTCGACGATCGGCGGGATTCCCGAGCCGGGGGAGGAGCCCGCCCACACCGCGGTGCGCGAGGTGTACGAGGAGACCGGCGTACGGTGCGTCGCCGAGCGGGTGGTCCTGGTGGAGGCCGGGCACAGCACCATCACCTACCCCAACGGCGACCAGTGCCAGTTTCTCGACATCACCTTCCGCTGCCGGGCCACCGGCGGCGAGGCCCGCGTCAACGACGAGGAGTCCCTCGAAGTGGGCTGGTTCGCCATGGACGCACTGCCGAACCTCAGCGACTTCGCGCTGTTCCGCATCAAGCAGGCACAGTCGGACAGCCCCACATGGTTCCAGCCCAGTACGGGCCCCTGAAGTATGTGCGCTGACCACATGGGTCGGTGAAGGGCGGCCTGCCTAGGGTCGAGAGCATGACCGCGCCCCTCACCCCCGCGCCCCTCCCGCACTCCGTCACCGTCGACCTGGGCGGACGCACCGCGCTCGTCACCGGCGCCGCGGGCGGCATCGGCCGGGCCTGCGCCCTGCGGCTCGCCGCGGCCGGAGCCAAGGTCACAGCGGTGGACCGGGACACGACAGGCCTCGAAGAACTCGCCGCTCAGGCCACCGGACTCGGCGGCACCGTGGAACCCCTCGTGCTCGATCTGACCGACCTCGACGCCGCCGAACAGGCCGCCGCCGGAACGGACATCCTGGTGAACAACGCAGGGCTCCAACTGGTGCGCCCCATCGAGGAGTTCCCGCCCGACGTCTTCCACACCGTCCTCACCGTGATGCTGGAAGCCCCCTTCCGGCTGATCAGGGGCGCGCTGCCGCACATGTACGGGCAGGGGTGGGGCCGCATCGTCAACCTGTCGTCGGTGCACGGCCTGCGGGCCTCAGCCTTCAAGTCGGCCTATGTGTCCGCCAAACACGGCCTCGAAGGCCTCTCCAAGACCGCCGCCCTCGAAGGCGCCCCGCACGGGGTCACCTCGAACTGCGTCAACCCCGGATATGTGCGTACGCCCCTGGTGGAACGGCAGATCGCCGACCAGGCGACGGCGCACGGCATCCCCGAAGAGCGCGTGCTCACCGAGGTACTCCTCAAGGACGCGGCGCTCAAGCGGCTCGTCGAACCGTACGAGGTCGCCGAAGCGGTCGCCTACCTCTGCACCCCGCAGGCCTCCTTCATCACCGGCACCTCACTCGCCCTCGACGGCGGCTGGACCGCGCACTGAACGCCGGTCGCCGCCGATCTCCCCGTCCGTTCCGCACCTTGTCCTGCACCCCTCAAGAGTTGTCCACAGGCCTGGCGAGGCCGCCCGTCCGGCAGGTATCCCTGTGACCATGTCCCACGATCAAGCACATCCCCACGACCACCCCGAAGCCCCTTACCTGGCACTTCTCGCACGAGGCGCACCGGCCGAAGCGTACGACCGCCCGGCGCTCCTCGCCCGCG
Source organism: Streptomyces sp. NPDC001415 (assembly GCF_053597395.1). Taxonomy (NCBI): domain Bacteria; kingdom Bacillati; phylum Actinomycetota; class Actinomycetes; order Kitasatosporales; family Streptomycetaceae; genus Streptomyces; species Streptomyces sp. NPDC001415. Next base: position 58,313 of record NZ_JBSFIE010000018.1, on the reverse strand, counting down.
CCGACGGCGCGCCACCCGGGGCGCTCGCCGCCCTGGACGCCGCGAAACAACTCGCCCTGCGCGTACGGGCCGACCTCGAAGGGCGCAGACGCCGCGAGGCCGAGCTGTCCGCCCTGTTCGAGACCGCCCACGACCTCGCGGGCCTGCGCGACCTGGACGCCGTGCTGCGCGCCATCGTGCAGCGCGCCCGCTCGCTGCTCCGCACGGAGGTCGCCTACCTCAGCCTCAACGACCCGACGGCGGGCGACACCTACATGCGGGTCACCGAAGGATCGGTGGCCGCCCGCTTCCAGCAACTGCGCCTCGGCATGGGCGAAGGGCTCGGCGGGCTCGTCGCGCAGACCGCCCGCCCCTACGTCACCTCCAGCTACTTCGACGACGAGCGCTTCCAGCACACCAACACCATCGACACCGGCGTACGCGACGAGGGACTCGTCGCCATTCTCGGGGTGCCGCTGATGCTCGGCAGCACCGTCATCGGGGTGCTCTTCGCGGCCGACCGTCACCCGCGGGTCTTCGCCCGCGAGGAGATCGCCCTGCTCGGCTCCTTCGCCGCGCACGCCGCCGTCGCCATCGACACGGCCAACCTCCTGGCCGAAACCCGGTCGGCGCTGGCCGAGTTGGAGAAGGCCAACGAGACCATCCGGGACCACAGCGCGGTCCTTGAACGGGCCTCGGAGGTACACGACCGGCTCACCGAACTGGTGCTGCGCGACGGTGGAGTCCACGACGTGGCCGACGCGGTGTCCGAAGTCCTCGACGGGACAGTCGAGTTCGCCGACACGGACTCACCGCACACCGCCGTCCTGCGCCTCAGCGGCACCGACGGCCACGCGATGCGCCACGGCGAGGACTGGCTCGCCGGAGTCTCGGCCGGCGGCGAACTCCTCGGCGCGCTCGTCCTGCACGGCCAGCCGGGCCTCGATCCCGTCGACCGGCGCACCCTGGAGCGGGCCGCCATGGTCACCTCACTCCTGCTGCTCGCCCGGCGCTCGGCGGGCGAGGCCGAACAGCGGGTGCGGGGCGAGCTGTTGGACGACCTCCTGGACGCGCCGGGCCGCGACCCCCGGCTGCTGCGCGAACGCGCCGCCAGGCTGCGGGCCGACCTCGACGCCCCGCACGTGGTGCTCGCCGCCCGACTCGACGGCCTCGACCCGGGCACCGCCGCCCGCCGCACCGCGGACCGCCGGCGCATCGGCTCCGCCGCCGCCTACCTGGCCGCGACCCGGCACGGCCTGGCCTCGACCCGCGACGGCGGTACGGTGCTGCTCCTTCCGCTCGGCCCCGGCGACACCCCGGCCGAGGTCGCCCGGCAGACGGCGAAGCAGCTGAGCACCGCGCTCCACGAGCCGGTCACGGTCGGCGCGTCCGCCATCGTCGCGGCTCCCGCCATGACGCCCGCCGCGATCGTCTCCGCGTACGCGGAGGCCCGCCGCTGCCTGGAGGCGCTGCGGCTGCTCGGCCGCGCAGGCGAGGGAGCCGCAGCCCAGGATCTCGGCTTCCTCGGGCTGCTGCTCGCGGACACCCAGGACATCGGCGGCTTCGTCGACCGCACGATCGGCGCGGTCGTGGCGTACGACAGGAAGCGCAGGAGCGACCTGGTCCGCACCCTCGACGCGTACTTCGCGAACGGCATGAGCCCGGCCCGCACCAAGGAGCATCTGCACGTTCATGTGAACACGGTGGCCCAGCGCCTGGAGCGGATCGGCCGCCTCCTGGGTTCCGACTGGCAGACACCTGCCCGCGCCCTGGAGATCCAACTGGCCCTGCGCCTCCATGTGGCGGCACCAGCCATAACGCCCTGAAGGGTGGGGCGCCACCACACTGCACCCCACCCAACTCCCGCCAACATTCAGGCAGTTCTGGCATCAGCCCCCTGTGCGGATGTGGCGGGAACACCTTGTGCAGGGCTGTCAACGCACTCCAGATCCCGCTCCCGCGTCTCCTTCGCGCACCCGACGGCGACCACGGTGAGCAGCGCGGCAGCGATGACATACAGCGCGATCGGCGTCGACGTGCCGTAGTCGGAGAGCAGCGCCGTCGCGATCAGCGGCGCGGGCGCACCCGCCGCCACGGAGGAGAACTGCGCGCCGATCGAAGCCCCCGAATAGCGCACCCGGGTCGCGAACATCTCCGAGAAGAACGCCGCCTGCGGCGCGTACATCGCCCCGTGGAACACCAGGCCCACGGTGACGGCGAGGATCAGCCTTCCGAAGCCGCCGGTGTCGATCAGCGCGAAGAACGGGAACATCCAGGCGCCGACGCCGAGCGCGCCGATCAGATACACGGGCCTGCGTCCGATCCGGTCCGAGAGCGCGCCCCACACGGGGATCACCACGAAGTGCACGGCGGAGGCGATGAGTACGGAGTTGAGCGCGGTCTGCTTGGCCATCCCGGCCGAGGTCGTCGCGTACACCAGGATGAAGGCGGTGATCACGTAGTAGCTGATGTTCTCCGCCATCCGGGCCCCCATGGCGACCAGCACATCGCGCCAGTGATCCCGCAGCACGGCGACGAGCGGCGGCTTCTCGGTCACGCTGCCCGCCTCGCGGGCCTCGGCCTGCGCCAACGCGGCCTTGAACAAGGGTGATTCATCGACCGAGAGCCGGATCCACAGGCCGGCAAGCACCAGCACACCGGACAGCAGGAACGGTATGCGCCAGCCCCATGCCGTGAACGTGTCGTCGCTCAGCAGCGCGGTGAGCGCGGAGAGCACCCCGGCGGCGAGCAACTGCCCTGCGGGGGCGCCGGTTTGGGGCCACGAGGACCAGAACCCGCGCCGCCGGGCGTCCCCGTGCTCCGACACGAGCAGCACGGCGCCGCCCCACTCGCCGCCCAGCGCGAACCCCTGAATCAGCCGAAACCCCGTGAGCAGCACCGGAGCCGCGGCCCCCACGGTGGCATGGGTGGGCAACAGCCCGATGCCGAACGTGGCCCCGCCCATCATGAGCAGGCTCACCACGAGCAGCTTCTTACGGCCGAGCCGGTCCCCGAAGTGCCCGAACACGAGCGCCCCGAGCGGCCGCGCCGCGAACCCCACGGCGTACGTGAGGAAGGAGAGCAGCGTGCCGACGAGCGGCGCGGACTCCGGGAAGAACAGCTTGTTGAACACGAGCGCGGCGGCCGACCCGTACAGGAAGAAGTCGTACCACTCGATGGTGGTTCCTATGAGGCTCGCGGCGACGATCCTGGGGAGGCTGGACGGGGCTGGTGGAGCGGTCGCGGGGGAGGACATCGGCACCACTTCCTGGCGTTCGACGGGGACGTTGCGTTGTCGCCACACCGTAGGAACGTGCAGGTCAGAGGCGTATGTGGTGGGACACCATAGTTCTGGAGGTCGGAGTGCGCGCGCCCACCATGGAGGGCCGGGAGGGGTCGGCCCTTGCCGTCCTAGGAGCGGCACCTTCCTGGGACGTAGCTGTAGCCGTCGAGGTAGAGGAGGTTCATGCCGAGAGTTTCCTCGTAACGCACTGACCATGTCGATCGGACGGGAGTGCTCCCCTTCACATAGAAGGTCATGATGCTGCCTTTGGTGACGACGTGGCCCTGGAAGCCGGCCCTTTCGTTCGCTGCCACGACCTCGCCCTTGTCGGTGAAGGCATACGTCCAGTGACCGTTCGCCTGGTCGTTCGCGCCACCGCACCAGACGCCCACCACGCTGTCGGGGACGGACCACTGCGGTTCGGCCACAGGTGGCGTGGTGTCGGGGCGCGAGGTGCCCGGGGGCGTGGTGTCGTGCTGGGTGGTGTCAGGGTGCGTGGCGGAGATCGGCGGGGTCGGATTCCCGCCCGAGGAATCCGCGTCGTGCGGTGAGCAGCCACTCGTCGTGACAAGGATGAGGCCCAGCATCGAGGCGCAGAAGAACCGAGAGGCTGGGGCCGATGCGCAAGGCACCATGGGGTCCCCCCATACAGATCGGAATCGGAAACGCTTGGTGACGAGGCTCTCCGCCGCACCTGGCTGCGGCTCCGCTGCTGAACAAGGGGTGGTCGGCAGCGGGCTCCCGTCCGTTCCGTACGCTACGAAGGAACGGCCGCGAGCACCCCGGGGATATCCCCTGGATCCGGCCCTGGGGTTTGCGGTGCGCCGGTCCCCCCGGTGACAGAAGGGGGCCGGGTGCCGGCTACCGGGGGCCCGGCGTCAGGTCTCCCTGCCCAGCTTGCCGACCAGTCCCATGCGGGACGTGATGCCGAGTTTCATGTAGGCATTGGCCAGGTGGTACTCGATCGTTTTGACACTGAGGACCAGCTCCTGCGCGATCTCACGGTTCGACATGCCCTGCATGGCACGTCGGGCCACGGTCAGCTCCTGTGGGGTGAGCCCCGCAGGACGGACAGGGCCCCGGGCTGCCGCCGTGCCGCCACAGGCCGCCAGCTCGGCTGTGCACCGTTCGAGATACGGCGTGGCCTGGAGGCGAAGGAATGTCGTGTGGGCGGCCTGAAGTTCGGCCACCGCTTTCGGGCGTTGGCGGGCACGGCGCAGAAAGGTGCCGTAAGAGAGGTGGAGCAGCGCTTCCTCCCAGCAGGGTTCTCCCTGCTCGCAGTACCGCAACCCCGTCCGGAACGCGTGGTCTGCCGCTTCGCGGTTGCCGTGGGCCTCCTCCACCAGGCCCCGGCAACGCGCCGCTGACGCCTGTTCGAGCCATCGTTGTCGCTCGGCCGCACGCCTCTCGTACGGCATCAGCACGTCGAGGGCCTCGTCCTTGCGGCCGAGGCGTGTCAGGGCTTCGCAGAGCAGGGGCCGCCAGGCGACGATCCCGGCTTCTTCGAGACCGTTTCGGTGGACGATCTCCTCGCTCACATACGGCATCAGCTCGGCCACCGCGCGCTCGTCGTCCCCGCGGGCAGTGTGTACGCGTGCGAGTGCCGTCGCTGCGAAGGCACCGTCGTTGACGTCGCCGAGTACCCGGGCGTGGCGCGCGGCTGTCCTGGCGTGTTCTTCGGCGGCCTCGAAGTCGCCCCGGCCGGCGAGGGGGAACGCGGTGACGGAGTGCACGACCGCCAGGATGGAGATCTGGTCGGTGTCCTCGGCCAGGGACACAGCCTGAGTGCCGTGGGCGACGGCCTCGTCCCACAGTCCCGCGCGGAATTCCGTGTCCCAGAAGCGCCTTGGTGTGCAGCGGGTTTCCGCGCGTGTGTTCCCGCAGCCGGGCAATCGCCCAGCGGGGCAGGACCGATGGTCCCAGAGCGTTGTTGAGCGCGACGACGTCCGCGAGGGCGAGGCCCTCCAGCGTCAACGCGAGCGTGGTGTCGTCGTGGAGGACCCGATGCAGCCCCTGTGGCAGCCGGGGATCATTGGTGTCCCGTGTCATCAGCACGGCCAGCACCCGGTCCCTGCGCAGCCGCCGCAGCACGAAGGTGAGTGCGTGCAGTGAGGGCGTGTCCGCCCAGTGGACGTCGTCGATCAGCAACACCACCGAGGCCTGGTTCTGAAGCTGCCCCAGGGCGTCGAGGAGCAGGGCGCCTACCGCGATCGGGTCCTGGGGCGCGACGCCGCCCGGCCTGCTGAGGGCCGGCTCCCGCAGAGCCGCCGGTGCGTCGAGCAGTTGTGGTACCAGTTGCGCGATGAGTCCGTAGCTCAGCTCCATCTCCAGTTCTTCGCCGCTTGCCTTCACCACGCGGCAGTCCGAGGCGGCGCCGGCCAGGAAGCACCGGGCAAGTGAGGTCTTGCCGATCCCGGCGGGCCCGTCGACCAGCACGACTTGGGGAGCGCCACGGGCCGCCATGTCCAACCGGTCCTTGAGGCTGCTCAGTTCCCTCTCCCTGCCCAGGAACAGGGACGGTGGGGGCTGCCCGGGCATCTGTGGCGACATTCGGCTCCTCGCTGGTTCAGCGTGCCGGTGAACCGTGGGGTCGGCCACCCTGTACGCCATCACGCACCGGCTCCGGCTGGAGGTTCTGCACGGCGGGGCGTCTTCACCCGACTGAGTGATCTGATCAACTCGCCTGCCTGGCGGGCGAGTTCGCTCGACATCGGGGTGTCAGCCGGTGGCGAAGGCCGGGTCGAGGGTCTTCCACCAGCGGGTGATCGCTGCGGCGTCGGTGTACCTGACCTGGAAGAGCGCCGGCCGCTCGTAGTACGTGCACGTGATGACGTACTGCCCGTCGGTGAGGGTGAAGCAGACCATGTCGCCCGTGGGCAGGGTGGAGCCCTTCTCGTGCCAGGAGCCGCGGACGTTCCGGCTCACGTCGCAGTTGCCCAGCGGGAGACGCGAGGCGTAGGTCTGGTAAGCCTCCTGGAGCTTGCTCCTGGACGGGTACAGGGCCGCGGGTGCTGTTGTGGTCCCGCCGGGGCCGGGCGTGTGAGTCGGGGCGGACGTCTCCGGAGACGCGCCGCCTCCTGAGCCGTCGTCGTGGGTCAGCCGCGCCTGCACTACCCAGCCGGCCCCCGTCAGTATCGCGCTGATCAGGACGCCGATGATGGTCCAGCGCACGCTGGTGCGGGCCAGCAGATGCCCGGGATCCGGCTGCGGAGAAGGCCCGGGCGGCTGGGGTGGACGCCACCCGCCGGGCCAGGACAGGACAGCGCGGCCATGCGCACCCGCCACCGCACCAGCGGCACCGCACCGGCATGGGTGATCCCCCCACAAGCCACCCCTCAGGCGCTGCTGAGCGGATGGGCCGCCGTGGCGGAGCGCGGGGGCCAGGCCTGAGGGGTGAGGATGCCCAGCACATAGGCGCGGGCGACGAGGGCGGGGCGGGTCGCGGCGCCCAGTAACTCCCGCAGGCGGCTCAGGTGGTAGTCGACCGTCTGCCGGGACAGCTTCAGCGAGGTGGCGATGTCGCTGTTGCTGCTGCCCGCCGCCAGGAGGGACAGGATGCGGATCTGGGCGGCGGTCAGTGACGGATGGGCCTCGTGGGCCAGGCTCTGGTGGGTGACGACGGCCCAGACGTGCCGGGCGCGCGCGGCGGAATGGCCGACCGTCGTCAGATGGAGCCGCGCACGGCGCTGCCGCCCCTGGGCGTCGACGAGTACCGCGGACGTCTCCACTCGTCTGGTGCGGCGCGCTATGAGCCCGTTCCACCTGCGGTGCAGCCGTTCGAGGCCGGGTTCGGCGGCGAGCAGGGTGTGCGCGCGGCGGCCGACCAGCTCGGGCAGGCTGAGATGGAACAGCTCGGCGGCCGCCGCGCTCGCCTCGACCACGCGTCCGTTCGCCGACAGCAGGGCGCAGGCCAGGCCGCTGTGGTCGCGCAGCGCCTGCAGGTTGTCCTCGGCCTCCTGCCACTGGACCATGGCGCGGAGTTGATCCGTGATGTCCACGTAGATCCCCGCGACGCAGGTCCGCGCGTTCTCCCGGACGGGGAAGCGGTGGCCCACCGCCTGGCCCGCGCTGCCGTCCGGGCGCCGGTAGTCGAGGGTGTGGCGCACCGGCGTCCCCCGGGTGAGGATCTCCTGGTCGAGGGCGCGGAAGTGGACGGCCTCGGCGGGGGCGTCGAAATCCTCTATGAACTTGCCGACGAGCTCGTCCGGAACGGCGCCGTAGAGGTGCGCGTAGGCGTGGTTGGCCCACAGGTAGCGGCCCTCGCTGTCCCGGATGAAGGCCGCGGCCGGGGCCAGGTCCGCGAGGCCCGCGAAGGCGGCGTACCGGCGCGGCGTCTCCGGGCGCGCGTCGACCTCCACGGCGAGACCGCGCGTACGGCTGGGGACGTGACTCTCGTCCAGGGGCCAGCTCACGTCGAAGGTACGGCCGTCGAACCGTGCCTGCCAGCGGTCCTCTTCGGGCGGGTGCCCCGGGGCGATGAGCTCCTGACGCATCCGGTCGAGGAAGCGCTGCGCCGTGCCCGTGTCGGCGAAGGCGCCGCCTCCCCTCTCCCGCACCTGCCACGGCTCGTCGACCTCCCACCAGAACACCGGAAGGCGTTCGAGTAGTGCTTTGAGGCTGGAATCGTCCACAGCGGTCTCTCCGTCCGTATACACCCGACTGACGCACAGTCACATCGCGATGGGTATCCCGTCCCGATCCCGCGCATGCTCGGTTCTCGGCCGAAGTGGAAGCCGGCCCGCGAGCCTCGCGAACCCCTCCGGTGCCCCAACTCGGCCCGCGACTCAGGCATTTGCCTGAACAGCAGACGTCCCCGGTGGTATTGCGGGCGCCTGTCGCGTGGTCCCCTTGAGTGTGCGGGTGAACACGCCCCGACACATACACCGGGACATTTCCCGCGCCCGGCGCGCATCACCGATCCGTACGACGACGCGTACGGCACACACCGCACGGCCGCACACGCACGTACGACGCGTACGGCACGTACCCACACGGACGAATGGAGACGAACTTCAGTGAGCAAGGTGCTGTTAGTGCATGCCAAGGGTGGTCCGCCGCTCGGCCACGTCCTGTCCCGGACGGCCGCGCGGGCGGAAGTGCACCTGCTGGCGCTCAGCGCTCTTCCTCCCACCGTGGCAGGCTCCGCCCGGAGACTGTGCGCCTCTGTCGTGACGCCCGCCGACGCGCAGCGCTCCGACCTGGTGTCCCTCATCGCCTCGCGAGCCGAGGCCGTGGGCGCGGACGCGGTGCTCACCTTCTCCGAGTACGCGGTCGTGGCCGTCGCCGAGGCATGCGAGGTGCTCGGTCTCGCGGGGGCCGGCGGCGCCGCCGCGCTCGCCCGGGACAAGCGCCTGATGCGGCGCACCTGGCAGGAACACGGCCTGCCGCAGCCCGAGTTCCGCGCCGTCGCCACGGAGGCCGACCTGCGGGAGGCGGCCGCCTCCCTGCCCTGCCCGCTGCTCCTCAAGGCGGCCTGGAGCGCGGGCTCCACCGCCCACCAGATCATCCGTGCCCCGCACGAGGCGCCCGCCGCCTGGCGCAGCTCACGTGAAGTGATGGCCGAATCCGCCCAGTTGGGGTACGCGGAGCTTCACGTGGCCGAGGCGAACGCGGACTTCGTGGTCGAGCGGATCGTGACCGGCGCGGTGTCGGACTGGTTCGACGAGCCCGGCTGGGGCGACTACGTCAGCGTCGAGGGCGTCGTGGCGGACGGCACCTTCCACCCGGTCTGCCTCAGCGGCCGCATGCCCACGGTCGAGCCGTTCACCGAGCGCGCGGGCATCACCCCCGCCCTGCTGCCCCAGGACGCCCAGGACCGGATCGTGGCCCTCGCGCGCCAGGCCGTCGACGCCCTCGGCCTGCGCGACTGCGGGACGCACACCGAGATCAAGCTCGGCGCGGACGGCGCCATGTGGCTGATCGAGACCGCCGCCCGGTTCGGCGGCGCGATGACCGTGCCGCAGATCGAGGAGGTCTTCGGGCTCGACCTCGTCGGCATGCTCGTCGACCACCTCCTCGGGCGCCCGGTCCCATGGCCCGGCCAGGCCCTCACCCCGGCGCAGGCGCGCGGCGCGGCCGGCTCCCTCGTGGTCCTCGCGGTCGACGGCCGGGGCGAGGCGTGGCAGGACCGCAGGGTCTGGGACTTCCCCGTGGTCTCGGCGCGGGTTCCTCTCAGCCGGGGCAGCGAACTGTCGGTGGTCGCGGAGAGCTCGCTCGCCGATGGCAGCGTCGTGCCGGTCTACGACCCGGCCGCTGGCGCCAACACCATGGCGGCCCTGTGCCTGCTCTCCGCCACCGACCCGCGTACGGTGCTCCGCGACTTCGAGACACTGGTGGACGCCCTGCCGCGGGTGCTTCCCGCCGCGCAGCCCGAAGAGGTCTCCATATGACCGCCCAGCCGTTCACCGACGCCCCCGAACCGGCCACGGACCGCACGGTCATCGGCGAGAACCTCTCCCTGCCGCTCTTTCGCACGCTCTCCGGGGTCCTCGCCGGCCACCCCTACCTCAAGGTCGTCGTCGACCGCGCCGAGAACACCTGGCACCTGCTCGACACGGCCGCGCACCCCTTCCACGTCAACTACATCGCCACCCGCGTCCTGGGCATGGAACTCGCCGCGCTCGACGCGGACTTGGACGCGTTCAACGCCTCCGTCTACATGGACCCCGGCCGCCGATTCCTGCTCGGCGTGCTGTCCCTGCACAGCGGCGAGGACGCGGAGGGCCGCGAACGCCCCTTCCTCGTCCTGGAGACGACCGAGGCCGACACCATGAACGGCGAACTCCTGGAATTCTTCTACGAGTTCGTGCGGGTACGCGTCGACGGCAGGCTCCCGGTACTGCTCAAGCCCGCCAACCACGGGCAGGAGGAGGAACTCGCGGCGATCAGCGAACTCCGCGTGCCGCGCATCCTGAGCCACGAGCTGTTCGGCTCCCGGACCCGGACGCCGCTGAACCCCGGCGAGGCCACCGGACGGCTGCGGTTCTTCCGAACGAACGAGGCGTACGAGGAGTACACGGCCGGGGAGGACGGGCTCGGCTGGGCGGACATCGTGGCCATGCCGTGCCTGCCGGACGACGTGCCCCGGGTGGCCGGATTCCTCAACACCGCGCCGATCACACCGCTTTCACACACCAACGTCCTGGCCTCCGGCTGGGGGATACCCAACGCGATCGTGCTCGACCTGGAGCAGCTCGTCGAGAAGGACGGCCTGGACGGCGCGTGGGTGCGCTACCGGGTGCACGAGGACGAGATCTCCCTGGAGCGGCTGGACCAGGAACCGGCCCTGCGGGCTCCCGCCTGGCACCAGCAGCGCATACGCATCGAACCGCCCCTGCTCGAAAACGCCCCCGTCCTGGCCCTGCACCGGCTGCGCAGCGTCGACCGCGACCGGTACGGCACCAAGGCGGCCAACCTCGGTGAGCTGCACCACGTACTCGACAGCCGTACGGCCGACCTGACCGCCTTCTACGGTCGGCCCCGCCCGCCGCGCGACGACCTCTACGGGCACCTCGCCGCCCGGCTCGGCCTCGGCTCGCCCTCCATGGCCGAACTCCGCGCCAAGGCCGCCGAATTCGTGGCCACCACGGTCGGCGCCCCCCAAGGCGTCGCGCTCCCCTTCGCGCTCCAGCAGCACTTCCTCGCCTCGTCGCCCGCCGTCCAGCAGGGCATCGGCAAGCTCAAGATGGCACTCGAACTCGACGCGGTCGACGCCTTGGACCCGCTCTGCCTGCAACTCCAGCAACTGATCCGGAACACGCCCGTTCCCGAGTCCGTCACCCGGCAGATCAGCCAGGCGTTCCCCGCTCCCTCGGCCGCCCGCGGGCGCCTGGTGGTGCGCTCCTCGTCCAACGCCGAGGACCTGCCGGGCTTTTCCGCGGCCGGCGTCTACGACTCCGTCACCGCCGTCCACGGCACCGGCGAACTCCTGGACGCGGTACGCCAGGTGTGGGCCTCTCTGGTGTCGCCCCGCAGCGTGCGACTGCGCCACCAGGTCGGAATATCGCTCGACGACACCTACATGGGCGTGATCATCCAGGAGTATGTGCCGGCCTCACTCGGTGGCGTTCTGGTGACCTGCGACCCGACCCGCCGCGGGGACTTCCGCAACGTCTACCTCAACTGTTCCCCCGGCTCACCGGAGCAGGTCGTCGACGGCTCGGTCCTGCCGCAGCAGTACCTGTACAACACGGTGGAGGGCGGCGGCCGCACCGTCGCCCTGGGCTCCTGGGGCGACGGGCTGCCGGCCGCCACCCGCGCCCGGCTCGCCGACCTGTCCCTGACCGGGCGGCTGCTTCAGTCCCACTTCAGCGGTTCGGACTTCGGCGGGTCCGACGTGGACAAGCCGCTGGACATCGAGTGGCTGATGACCGATCGGGGCGACTTCCGGCTGGTCCAGATCCGCCCGTACGCGCTGTGAGGCCGAGTCCTGTGCCTCCGCGCCCCGGCAAGGAGGCGGGCGCCGTTCCGACGGCCACCGCCCGCCGGATCATCCGGCTCAACTACGGCTTCCAGCTGCTGTTCAACCTGCTGTGGTGGATGCCGGTGTTCTACGCCTACCAGAAGGCCGCCGGGCTCTCGGACGGGCAGATCTTCGGCATCCAGAGCATCTACTACGTGGCCTTCTGCCTGTTCGAGATCCCGACCGGGCTGATCGCCGACCGGATCGGCGCCCGGAACTGCCTGCGGGCCGGGGCGGTGGTGATGACGGCGGCGAACCTGGCTCCGGTGGTCAGCGCCTCGTACGCGGGCTTCCTCGTCCACTTCCTCGCCATCGCCGTGGGCCGCTCGCTCACCTCGGGCGCGGCCAGCGCCTATCTGTACGAAGGGCTACGGGCCGAGAAGTGCGACGAGCACTATCTGAAGGCGGAAGGCACCGCACGGGCCCTGGGGCTCGCGGCGAAGGTCGTGTGCTGGCCGCTGGTCGGCCCGTTGATGGCCGTCGCCCACGCGGCCCCGTACATGCTCAGCGCCGCCAGCGCCGCGGGCTCTCTCGTGTGCGCCGTCGCACTGCCCCGGCTCGCCGGGACGGACGGTGGTACGGGGGAGCCGGCCGGCCGGGCGAACGGAGGGCGCAGGGGCGGCGCGTTTCTGCGGGACGCGGGCACCGCGTTGCGCTGTGTCGCCTCTTCGCCGTGGCTGGCCCTGGTGATGGTGCAGGGCGTGGCGGTCTTCACCCTGTCCCGGATCTGCCAGGTCAACCTCTTCCAGCCGATCCTGCTCGACCACGGCATCGCGGAGGCCTCGCACGGCGGAGTGCTGGCCGCGATGACGGTGGCGGAGGCGGTGGCCTCGGCCCGCCCACAGTGGCTGAGCCGTCGCCTGACACCGGTCGCCTGGGTGTCGATCCTCAGCCTGGCGCTCGCGGGCACCCTGGCGGCCATGACGCTCGGCGGACCGTGGGCTGTCGTCGCGCTGCTCTGCCTGTTCGCCGCCGCGACCGGCTTCGCGTACCCCGTCCAGCGCAAGCTGGTGAACGACGCGATACCCGCGAACGCCCCGCGAGCCACGCTGCTTTCGGTCGAGAGCATCGTGGACCGCGCGGTGTGCGCACTGGCCGCGATCGCCGTGGGCGCGTATCTCTCCGCCGGGCGCCTGGACGCCCTGCTGTGGCACAGCGCGCTCGCGACGGTGGTGCTGCTCGGGGTCTTCCAACTGCTCCTGCGCAGCGGGGTGGTGAGGCCGGCCGGCGTCGAAGCCGGGAGCCCGGCGCGGGACACGGGGGCGCGGGACCCGGCCGCTCGCGACGACCCCACGGCGGACGAGGAGAGCCATGAAACGGGTGACCCGGCCCGGCGCCTGACCGGAGGCGGACGCCGCGGGCCGCAGCCGGACACGTAGCCGCAGCGCGGACGTATCCCCGCTGAGGTACGCGTCCGGAAAGGCGCGCGCCTCAGCGGGGCACGGCGGCGCCGACGTCGGTCAGCGGGGCCGGTGGCCGAGGAGTTCGACGAGCCCGACCGGGAGGAACGCGGGCCGGTGGGGCTGTCCGACCTGGTACGGCACATAGCCCTGCGAGGCGGCGACGTAGACCTCCTCGGTGGTCTCCGCCTGGTAGACGAGTCGGCAGCCCCCGGACTCGGCACTCGCGCGCTGCCACAGGGCAGGTGCCGGTTTGCGCTCCGTCTCGGTACGGGGGGTGAGGATCCGGTCTCCGAAGTCCTGCCAGGCGAAGGGCGCGGGGCCCCGCCACGAGGCGTCGACGTCTTTCTTCAGCCTGGCGGCACGCTCGGCGTCGGTCCTGCCCCAGGAGGGCGGAACGTTGGTGATCAGCCCGACGTCGATGTGACGCTCGCGCAGAGCGCGCAGATAGGAGGCCGCGCCGGGCCGGTAGGTGATGGCGCCGTCGTCGGCGGTGTGCACGAGTGTCTCGCCCAGGTCGAAGTACACGACGGGGCAAGCGCGTTCACTGCCCGTGCGCGCGCCGGAAGCCGTACCCGTGACGCCGCCCGCGGCCCCGGGCGCCGCCGTACTCACCGTGGTGCAGAGCACGATCGACACCAGGGCCGAGCCCAGCGCGAGGCTCACTCGGACCAAGCCCCTGGAGGCGGATCTGTTCATGGCGCCGTCGCCCTTCTCCTTGCCCACCGCGGGGATGCGTTGCGCCCCGCGAGGATGCGTTGCGCCCCGCGAGGATGCGTCGCGCATCGCGAAGATGCCTGTGGCTTTTATGTCCTGTCCATGACATGCAGCCATGCGAAGTCTCTCACGCGGTGGCCGAATACCAGAAGGTTCGCGCGCTCTCGGGTCTGCCGTAGGCGCTGCGGGCGGACCCGCCGGTCCGCCCCGTCGCCCCCTGCGGCCGTCGGTGCGGGGCGGATCAACGCCTAGCTCTTCCCTACTCCTTGGCCTGCTGCTGGATCCGGATCAGGTTGCCGGAGGGGTCCCGGAAGGCGCAGTCGCGCGGCCCCCACGGCTGGTCGATGGGCTCCTGGAGCACCTCGGCGCCCGAGGCCCGTACCTTCTCGAAGGTCGTGTCGAGATCGTCCGTCCTGAAGACCCACATGGGCAGGACACCCTTGGTGAGCAGTTCCTGCATGGCGTCGCCGTCGGCCTGGGAACGGCCGGCATGCGGCTCCGAGAGGACGATCTCAAGCCCCGGCTGTGTCGTGCTGCCGAGCGTGACCCAGCGGAATCCGCCGGAGGCCACGTCGTTGCGCACTTCGAGGCCGAGCGCGTCGCGGTAGAAACCGAGCGCCTCGTCCACGTCGTTGACGGTGATGTGGCAGTACTGGAGTGCGATGGTCATGCCGTCAACGTTAGGCGGCGGCGTTGTCGCCCGCTTCTCGAATCCTGCTCGGTGCGCTCGGAGGATTTCTCGTCGGGCGCGTGCGGACCTTCGCCACGCACGCGGGCATCGCCACGACCGCGTCGTGCCCCCGGCCGCGGTACGCGCTCGGCGTCTCGCCCACGATCTCGGTGAACCGCGAACTGAACGACCCCAGCGACGTACAGCCCACCGCCATGCACGCGTCGGTCACGCCCATGCCCCCGCGCAACAACGCCATCGCCCGCTCGATCCGCCGGGTCATGAGATAGCTGTACGGGGTCTCGCCGTAGGCGGCACGGAACTGTCGCGAGAAGTGCGCCGGCGACATGAGCGCGTGCTGGGCCATGGTCGGCACGTCGAGCGGCTTGGCGTACTCGCGGTCGATGAGATCCCGCGCTCGGCGCAGGTGCACGAGATTGGCGAGCTCTTCCGGCGTCATGCTCCGACGCTACCACCGGGCACTGACAGGGGCGCTGACCTGCGGGAATGGATGGCTACGGGAGGACGGGGACGGTTGGCCGCCCCGGTGCGCTGTGCTGATGCGCCGCGTGCCTATGTGCCACCCGCCCATGTGCCGCCATGTTCCCCGTGCTCGCCATGTGTCATGTGCCCATGTGTCACGCGCCTATGTGGTCGAGGACCAGGGTTGGGCGTCGGCACATGGGCGCTGACATACGTGCGGCGATGCGTGTGGGCAGACATATGCGGGCGGACATATATGGGTCTGCGGCATATGTGGGTCGAGGTATATGTGGGTCTAGGTATATGTGGGCGTATGTGGGTCTACAGGTGTAGGCCCGGGGTCGAGGGCGGGGCCTCGCGCTGGTGCGGGAATGCGGATGTGGACCGGGGTGAGGCCGGGGCCGGAGCCGGGGCCGGCGATGGCTCGGGCAGATCCTGCTGGAGGGAGACGGTCCGGGTCGGGGCGGGGATCGAGATGCCCTCCGCCCGGTACCGCCGGTGCAGCCGCTTGATGAACTCGTGCTTGATCCGGTACTGGTCGCTGAACTCGCCGACACCCAGGATCACCGTGAAGTTGATCCTGGAGTCCGCGAACGTGTGGAAGCGGACGGCGGCCTCGTGTCCCGGCAGCGCACCGGTGATGTTCGCCATCACGCTGTCGACGACCTCCAGGGTCACCCGCTCGACGTGCTCCAGGTCGCTGTCGTAGCCGACCCCCACCTGCACCAGGACCGTCAACTCCTGTTCCGGGCGCGTGTAGTTGGTCATGTTCGTACGGGCGAGCCGGCCGTTGGGGATGATCACGAGGTTGTTCGACAGGTTGCGCACTACCGTGTTGCGCCAGTTGATGTCGACGACATAGCCCTCCTCCCCGCTGCTGAGCCGGATGTAGTCACCGGGCTGCACCGTCTTCGACGCGAGGATGTGCACTCCAGCGAAGAGGTTGGCGAGGGTGTCCTGAAGAGCCAGGGCTACCGCGAGGCCACCCACTCCGAGGGCGGTGAGCAGCGGCGCTATGGAGACACCAACGGTTTCGAGCGCGACCAGGACGCCCATCGCGACCACCACGACCCGCGTGATGTTGACGAAGATCGTGGCCGAGCCGGCCACCCCGGTCCGGGACTGCGCCAGGGACTGGACGAGCCCCGCGACGACCCGGGCCGCAGTGAAGGTGATGACGAGGATGAGCAGTGCGGTCAGCGAATGGTTGACGATGCCCGCGACCCGCGTGGTGAGGGGCAGCGCCGAAGCCGCTACTGCCGTGCCGGCGGCGGTGGCCGCCCAGGGCGCGATCGTACGCAGTGCGTCGACGATGATGTCGTCCCCGGTCCACCGCGTTCTTCGGGCGTGTTTGCCCAGCCAGCTCAGCAGCACGCGCAGGAGCAGCCCGGCCGCGACGCCCGCGGCCATCGCTATGGACGCCACCACCCAGTCGTGCAGCACGAGGCCCCGGCTCAACGGACACGCTCCGGGCGGCGAAGGGTCGGAGGTTGAGCGTGGGGCGCCATTGATCGCCGTACGTGATGTGTCGTCACTTTGTCACCTTGTCGCCTGTCAGGCCGTGCTGCCTGGAGCCTCGTTCGGGCGGTACGCACACGGAACGGGCTGCCATCCTGCCCCATGGGCAGAGCGTCCTCGCAGGTGGGCCCAGGTGGGCCCAGGTGGGCCGGTGCCACGCCGTCCCACCCGCGCGATACCTCCGGCCGCGCGACGTAACTTCCGCGTAGGCGGGGCCGATCGAAACTGGCGGGCCGTCACCACATCGGTGGGCGCTCGGCGCTAACGGAGGCCGGAGAGGTTGAAGACCGTGCGGGCCGTTTCACGGTCCACCCGGGCCGCCATCTGACGCAGCGCCGTCTCGCCGCAACGGAGCACGCCCTGGTCGAGGCTGGTGCGGGCGTCCCGGTCGAGGGCGTGCCACAGCGGGGGATTCGCGACGAGCACCTTCGGGTCGATCTCGACCCGGTGGCCTTCGGTGTCCCGCAGTACCAGACGCTGGGCGACGCCGTCGGACCAGCGCACCGACGTCAGGCGGTCGGTACGGACCTCGGCCCGCCGCAGCAGCCCCCGCGAGACCAGGCTGCCCGCTCCCGCCGACACCCGGGCGGGCCAGAGCACGACGAACAGCAGGGCGGCGAGAGCGCCCCACAGCAGGGCGCGCCGGACGGTAAGGGTGCCCGCCCCGGCATCGATGGCGAGCAGCAGTCCGAGCAGCACCCCCGCGCAGCCCGCCGCCGAACGGGCCTCGCCGCCCCATGTGGTGTCGTACACCACTGCTTCGTTCCTGCGCCGGGGTGCGGCGCCGTGTCCCGCCACGTTGCGGGTGGTCAGTCGTCCCATGGGTGAGGACGCTATGGGGCCGCACCACATATGGCGGCATGCCTTAATGGACCGCTGATGTGCCGCCCGCCGGAATTGACGCGGCCCCTACGCCGGGCTCGCTTACTGCCCTCCTGCCCTCCTGCCCTCCTCGCCTTCGGGTCTCCCGGTCTCCCGGTCTCCTGGCTTCCCCGCATCCCGGCGGCAGCGTCCGGCAGGTATCAAATGCGCAGTACGGCGGTATACCTACCAGTAAGGAACATGTCCGCTTCGGCGGGAGAGCCCGGCCGCGGTCGGTGCCGTGGACGGTTCTCTTTCCAGGACGGCAGGAGCCCCCTCGCGGGCAGGCCTGTTCCGGCGCGGGAGGCCGTGTCCCGTCCCCATCCCTTGTGAACCCGGATCCTTATCCTTTGTGAACCCAGCCGGTTCCCCCCTTTCCCGACCCCTCGGGGGCCGTGAAAGCGATCACCCGAGGAGTGAGGCAATGAGCGAGAGGTGCGAGGGGATCGTCCAGTACTTCGACCGTGAGAAGGGCTATGGATTCGTCGTGCCGATCGGGCAGCACGACGCCATCTACGTGCGGCGGGAGGACATCGAGGGGGAGACCCGGACGCTGTCCGAGGGGCAGCAGGTCTCGTTCCTCATAGAGCTGGGCCGGGGCCGCTTCGAGGCGCGTGCCGTACGCCCCTGAACCGGGAGCCCCTGGCCGCCGACGGGCCCCCGTCGCCGGGGGCTCGGGCCGGGGCCCCGTCGTGACCCGGGGCGATCACGAGATATCTTGATGTCGAGCAATGTTGCAGACGTGGAGCGGAGCACCCGGTGACTGACTCGACCATCATCTACACCCACACTGACGAGGCGCCGGCCCTGGCGACGCATTCGTTCCTGCCCGTGATCCAGGCGTACGCCTCGACCGCCGGTGTCACTGTGGAGACCCGTGACATCTCCCTCGCGGGGCGCATCATCGCTAGCTTCCCCGAGTTCCTTCAGGAGAGCCAGCGGATCGACGACGCCCTCGCCGAGCTCGGCGAGCTGGCCAAGACGCCCGGCGCGAACATCATCAAGCTGCCGAACGTATCGGCCTCCATCCCTCAGCTCAAGGCCGCCGTCGCCGAGCTGCAGGGCCAGGGCTACGCGCTGCCGGACTACCCGGACGACCCGAAGAGCGACCAGGACAAGGACGTCCGCGCGCGCTACGACAAGATCAAGGGCAGCGCCGTCAACCCGGTCCTGCGCGAGGGCAACTCCGACCGCCGCGCCCCCGCGTCGGTCAAGAACTACGCCAAGGCCCACCCGCACCGCATGGGCAAGTGGACCTCCGACTCGAAGACGAACGTCGCCACCATGGGCGCCAACGACTTCCGGTCCACCGAGAAGTCCGCGGTCATGGCGGAGGCCGGTTCGCTGCGTATCGAGCTGGCCGCCGCGGACGGCACGACCACCGTGCTGCGCGAGTCCGTACCGGTCCTCGCGGGTGAGGTCGTCGACGCCTCCGTGATGCGCGTGGCCGAGCTGCGCGAGTTCCTCACCGCGCAGATCGCCCGGGCCAAGGCCGAGGGCGTGCTGTTCTCGGTCCACCTCAAGGCCACGATGATGAAGGTCTCCGACCCGATCGTCTTCGGTCACGTGGTGCGCGCCTTCTTCCCGAAGACGTTCGACAAGTACGGTGACGTGCTCGTCGCGGCCGGCCTGTCCCCGAACGACGGCCTCGGCGCCATCCTCAACGGCCTCGACGGCGTGCCGCACATCGGCGCCGAGATCAAGGCGGCCTTCGAGGCCGAGCTCACCGAGGGCCCGGCCCTCGCGATGGTGGACTCCGACAAGGGCATCACCAACCTGCACGTGCCGTCGGACGTCATCGTCGACGCCTCGATGCCGGCCATGATCCGCACCTCCGGCCACATGTGGGGCCCGGACGGCGCCGAGGCCGACACCCTCGCGGTGCTTCCGGACAGCAGCTACTCCGGCGTGTACCAGGTCGTCATCGACGACTGCCGCGCGCACGGCGCCTTCGACCCGGCCACGATGGGCTCCGTGCCCAACGTCGGCCTGATGGCGCAGAAGGCCGAGGAGTACGGCAGCCACGACAAGACCTTCGAGATCCCGGCAGCGGGCACCGTCCGCCTCGTGGACGCCGCGGGCAACGTGGTCCTGGAGCAGGAGGTCGCCCAGGGCGACATCTTCCGCGCCTGCCAGACCAAGGACCTGCCCATCCAGGACTGGGTCAAGCTCGCCGTCACCCGCGCCCGCGCCACCGGCGACCCGGCCGTGTTCTGGCTCGACGAGGGCCGCGCGCACGACGCCGTCCTCATCGAGAAGGTCCGCACCTACCTGGCCGAGCACGACACCGAGGGCCTGCGGATCGAGATCATGTCGCCGGTCGAGGCGACCGCGTTCTCCCTGGAGCGCATCCGCCGTGGCGAGGACACCATCTCGGTCACCGGCAACGTGCTGCGCGACTACCTCACCGACCTGTTCCCGATCCTGGAGCTGGGCACCAGCGCCAAGATGCTCTCGGTGGTCCCGCTGATGAACGGCGGCGGCCTCTTCGAGACGGGCGCCGGCGGCTCCGCCCCCAAGCACGTCCAGCAGCTGGTCAAGGAGAACTACCTGCGCTGGGACAGCCTGGGCGAGTTCCTCGCGCTCGCGGTCAGCTTCGAGCACCTCGCGACGACCACGGGCAACGCGCGCGCCCAGATCCTCGCCGACACCCTCGACCGCGCCACCGGCACCTTCCTCAACGAGGACAAGTCGCCGAGCCGCAAGCTGGGCGGCATCGACAACCGCGGCAGCCACTTCTACCTCGCCCTGTACTGGGCGCAGGAGCTGGCCAAGCAGACCGAGGACGCGCAGCTCGCCGGTGCGTTCGCGGCCCTGGCCAAGACGCTGAGCGAGCAGGAGTCGACCATCGTCGACGAGCTCATCGCGGTGCAGGGCTCGCCGGCCGACATCGGCGGCTACTACCACCCGGACGCCGCCAAGGCCTCCGCGGTCATGCGCCCGTCGGTGACCTTCAACCAGGCCATCGCCACCATCGCCTGACCCAACTCCCCTACGGGGGACCGCAGTTGAGCACACCGCCGCCCCGTCCGGATCCCTTCCGGCCGGGGCGGTCGTGTTGGACGGCCCTCAGAGCCTGGGTGGGCGCAGGCTCTCCAGGTGGGCTCGCAGCACCTCCGCCGAAGCCCGGGGCGCGAGCACGTCCGGGCGCAGGACCGCGTCCAGGCCGAGCCCGTCGACGAGTGCGGTGAGCCGCTCGGTCTCCTGGTCGAGGTCGAGCCCGGGCCGCACGGCCCCCGAGTCGTCGAGGCGTACGAGAACGCGGCGGATCAGGCCCCGGGCGCCGACCGCCGCTTCCCGGGCGAGGTCGTCGAGGGCCGGATTGGTGCGGGCGGCGGTGACGAAGTCGATGAACACGGTCACCTCCGCGCGGCGGCGCTCGTCCAGCGGGAGCAACTCGCACAGGAGGTCGGCGACGAGCCGACGCTGCTCGGCCGCCGGGTGCTCGGCGAGCGTGCCGATCTCCTCCACGCGGCGCTGCAGCCGGCTGCCGACCCGCTCCAGCATCGAGCGCATCGCGAACTCCATCAGCTCCTGCTGACTGGCGAAGTAGTGCCGCAGGGAGCCGATGTTGAGCCCGGCCTCGTCCGCGACGACGCGCAGCGAGGCCCGCTGCAGGCCTTCGCGTACGACCACTCGGAAAAGGGCGTCGACCACCTCGCGGCGGCGGGCCTCGGGATCCACGTACTTGGGCATGGCCTCTTTTTATCACGTCCGTGATAAATTGGTTTCTATCACAAGCGTGATACGACGTGTCCGACCGGAGGTCCCCCATGGAGACGTATCTCAACCTCATGCTCATCAGGTTCGCGCTGATCGCGGGCGCGGTCGTGATGCTGGCCCTGCTCGCCTTCGCCGTGGCGCTCGTGCTCAAGCGCCGCGGCCGCCTCGACGACGCCCGGCGGTTCGCCGAGCCCGCGGCGCGGGCGGCCCTGCGCGCGGCCGCCCGGCGACTGGAAGGCGGATCCGGCTCCGCCCGGCGCCCGGGCGGCCGGCGATGAGCGCGCTCGCGGCCGGCTCCGACGGCCTGGCCCACCACCTGCTCATGGACCTCGCGATCAAGGGCGTCATCGTGGTCGTCGCGGCGATCGTCCTGGTGCTCGGCATGGTGGTGATCTGGCGCCGGGCGGGACGAGGCAGGGAATGACGCGGTGCCCCGGGGGTCGGGGCCGAGGCGCCCAACTGTGCTGGAACGTAAGCGGGTTGAAGGAGTGCTCAGTGGCTGCCCCCGTCGCCCGCCGCACGGCTGTCCGTGTGGTGGTTCGGGTGTGCCTCCGGTGGCTCGTCCGTGCCGCGGCGCGATTCGGAGATGATGCCGGTCACGGCGACCGCCACGAGGCAGGCGGAGATGATGGCCTCGGCCCACAGGAACGCGGCGTAGTCGAGCAGGCAGCCCACCGGCGGGCCGCCCGGGGCAGCGTTGCGGAACCCGGCGAGCGCGAACAGGGTCGCCGCCATCCAGGCCATCGCCGGCCACACCAGCCCCCGGCGCTGGTCGGTGATCACCCAGCTGGCGCCGAGCACCGATAGGGCGAGCCCCCACATGATGAACATCATGAACCAGGCCAGGATGAACGTGGCCCGCGAGCGGCTGACCCGGATCTCGAACGAGGCGAGCCCGTGGCCCTCGCTGCGGCTGACCACCGACGGCTTGAAGAACGCGTCGACGTCCCGCAGCGAGACGGCGACCGGCACCTCCTTGCCGCCCGCCTCGGCGGCGAAACCGATGCTGGTCGAGTACCGGTCGAAGGGGTAGTCCGAGACGGAACCGCCGTCCAGGCTCACCTTCACGTCCTGGTACGAGACCTGCCGGCCCGCCTTGAAGTCCAGGCTGCCCTGGATCAGCGAAGAGGTCTCCACCCGCAGATCGACCGCCGGGGTGTACGGATCCGTCTGCTCCCGCAACGTACCCCGGGGGAGCACCAGGACCCGCAGCGTCAGCTCCCGGGCGACCGGGTCGACCTTCTGGATGCTGGTGTCGATGTACACGCCGTTCGCCGCCCGCAGGTCGCCCAGCGTGTGCTCCCGCTGGCGCACATCGCGCTCGTTGAAATACAGCAGCACCCCCACGACGGCGGCCAGCAGGATCACGAGGAGCGACATGAGGTGACGTACGACGTATTTACCTGGGCGAAAACGTGCCATACGTGAAGAAATACACCCCAGGGCGTGCTGCTCCGCCGGACGCGGGGCCGGGCGCGTTCCGAGCCTGTGTCTCCACCCCGGCCCCGTCGAGCGGTCAGACGTGGTGGGGCAGCCGGACCGTCAGCGAGTAGAGCCGGGTGATCTGCTTCGGGTTCTCGTTGTCGTCGCTGACCAGGAGCAACCGTAGCCGGCCGTCCCAGGTGCGGCCCGTGACGGCCACGCCCTCGATGTTGTCGAGCAGCGGGTTGGGCTGCGGCTGCTTGGCCGTCGCGCCGAGCGAGGGGCAGGCGGCGAGGTCGGCGAGCAGGGTCTTGCGCATGGCCTTGGCCGTGCCCGGCAGGTTCTCGGTCCCGCTCACATCGCTCGCCCCGCGCGGGTCGGCAAGGAAGAGGCGTACCGAATTGCCGACACCCGCGGTGAAGCCGCGCTCCAGGACGAGCAGCCGGCCGTCGCCCGTCGCGGTGATCTCGGACACGCCCGCGTTCGGCTCGGCGGGGTAGGCGTACTGCCCGGCGAGCTCGAAGTCGCCCTTGGCGCCGCCCCGGTGCCAGGTCTGGAACCGTACGAGCGAATGACCGGCCGCGTCCTTGCCGTCACCTGACAGGGGGGCCTCCATGGAGGCGATCAGGGTGTGGCCGCCCGGCTGCAGGGCCAGGCCCTCGAACGTCGCGTTGGAGACGGCGCGTCCGGCCGGAGCGACCCGCAGCGCGTCGGGGACGGGCAGGCGGCCGAGGAGCCTGCCGTCGCGGTCGTAGCGGCGTACGGACGGCTCGACCTCGGAGGTGATGAGGCGGGTGCCGTCGCGCTCGACGACCACGGCCTCCGAGTCGAGCTGCCTGCCCTGTTCGTCGCCGAGCGGCACGACCCGGACGGGAGCGGCCACCGGGCCCTTGCCCACCTTCAGATCGAAGAGCTGCGAACGGTCCGAAAGGGCCGCGATCGTGCCGTCGGTGTCCACCGCCAGACCGGACAGATTGCCGACGACCGTGCCCTGATACAGCGTCTTGTCCAAGCCGTCATAGAAGCCGTCGATGGCCGTGGACGACGAGCAGGCGTGCGCGGCGTGCGCGGGCGCCGGTTCCGCGGCGGTCGCATCGGTGACGGTCACTGAGGCGGCGACGGCCAGAGAAGCGGTCGCGGCGGTGACAACGGTGCGCAGACGCACGGGTTCCTCCCAGGTCGGATGCGGCGGTACCGACACCGTAGATCGGCTTGTGTGACGGGCGAGTTGAGTTCCGCCATCGTGTGGGGAAACGCTGGACCGCCGGTCGACTCCGGGAGCGGAACGGGCATTCCGCCCTCACCGGAGCACCACGGGCGGGCCGGTCACGGCCGCGAACTGCTCGTGAGCTGGGCCCCTGGCGGATAGGGAGGGGTGCTGAGCCACTTATCCTGAGCCACTCAGTCCATACCCGTGTCCTGGCCGCACAACTTGTCCTTGGAGTCCGCCTTGAGGGTAAATCTCCGTTCCCGAGTCACCATGTGGCTCGGGCGCACCTACCTTGCCAGGATCCAGAAGCGCGGTATCGGCCCCGGCACGATCTCCCTGCTGCCCGACGAGCTGCTCATGCCGCTGCGCAGGGACGGCCTCGACCCGGTTGCCGAGCTGACCGCACGGCAGGCCGAGGAACCGGTCAGCAAGGTGCCGCTGCCCTTCGGGATGGACGCCTGGGTCGTCACCGGCCACGACGCCGTCAAGGCCGTGCTCGGCTCCACCGACGCGTTCAGCAACGACTTCACCCACCTCGCTGGCAACGCGGGCGTCGTCGAGGAGCAGCACCCCGGTGGACTCGGGTTCAGTGATCCGCCGGTGCACACCCGGCTGCGCCGCATCCTGACGCCCGAGTTCACCATGCGGCGCCTTCGCCGGCTGACCCCGCGCATCGACGCGCTCGTCGAGGAGCGGCTCGACGCGATGGAGGCCGCGGAAGGGCCCGTCGACCTGGTGGAGGCGTTCGCGCTGCCCATCCCCTCGCTGACCATCTGCGAGCTGCTCGGAGTGCCCTACGAGGACCGGAACGACTTCCAGCAGCTCGCCATGGAGCGCTTCGACCTGTTCGGCGGGGCCACCGCCCCGCTCGGCGCGATGTCCGCCTCTTTGTCCTACTTCCGGGACGTCGTCAAGAAGCAGCGCGAAAACCCGGGCGACGGCCTCATCGGCATGATCGTCAAGGAGCACGGCGACAGCGTCGGTGACGACGAACTCGCGGGCCTCGCCGACGGCGTGCTCACCGGCGGGTTCGAGACGACCGCGAGCATGCTGGCGCTCGGCTCCCTCGTCCTGCTCCAGGACCCGGACGCCTTCGCGCGAATAGCGCACGACGAGGCGGCGGCCGCGACGTTCGTCGAGGAGGCGCTGCGCTATCTGACCGTCGTACAGCTGGCCTTCCCGCGCTTCGCCCGCGAGGACGTCGAGATCGCGGGGGTGCTCATCCCCAAGGGCGACATGGTGCTGTGCTCGCTCAGCGGCGCCAACCGCGACGCCGCGTTCACCCCGGACGGCGGCCGCTTCGACGCACACCGCAAGGCGAGCGGCCATCTGGCCTTCGGCTACGGCATCCACCGCTGCATCGGCGCGGAACTGGCCCGCATGGAACTGCGCGCCGCGTTCCCCGTCCTGGTCCGCCGCTTCCCCGAGATGCGGCTGGCCGTACCGGCGGAGGAACTCGCCTTCCGCAAGCTGTCGATCGTGTACGGGGTCGAGTCGCTGCCGGTACGGCTACGAGGCTGAAACGCGCCCGGGCCGGAGCCCGGGCGGCGCGGCCCCCGCCATCGCAGGCGTCCGTCTCGCTCGACCTCTTGGGCGTCAGTCCGGCAGCCAGTGCAGCTCGTGCGCCAGGGTTTTGGCGACGGCGCGGATGCGGCGGTGCAGTGGCGACTGCTCGCGTGGGAGGACCAGGTGGATGGTCAGGCTGGGCGCGCCCCGCAGCGGTCGCCAGGTGAGACCGGCCGGTGATGTCGTGGCCGCGGCTTCTCCGGCCGGGGCGAGGGTGATCCCGTCGCGCAGGTCGCGCTGAGACATGTCGAAAGAGACTGCGGGCGTGTGGAATCGGGGGTGTGGTCGGGTGTCCCGGAACAGTGCGGACAGCTGATCGTGGATCACGGGGTTGGCCGCACGGTCCGGGAGTCGCAGCGGATACGCGGCCGCGTCGGCGATCTCGATCTCCGGGTGTTCGGCCAGCGGATGGTGCTGCGCCAGCTGGACCCCGATGCGCGCACGCCGCAGCAGGAACCGGCGCACGCCACGGCCCGGCTGTTCACCGCGGGTGATCCCGGCATCGATGCGGCCGTCGGCGACCGCGGGGGAGATCTCCGGTGTCGCCATCGGGACCGCGCCGACATCGAGTCCGCTGTTGCCGCGAATCAGCCTGTCCACCAGGGCTGGTGCCGTCTCGGCCCCGGTGCTGAGGCTGTATCCGATGCGCAGCGTGCCCAGTTCACCGGCCGCCGCGCTCCGGGCGGTGTCCCACGCCCGGTCCAGCGCCGCCAGCGCGGGCGGCGCGGACTCCGCCAAAGCCGCACCGGCCGTGGTCAATACGACGCTACGCGTGTTGCGGACCAGCAGGGCCGTACCGAGTTCCGCCTCCAATCGGCGCATCCGGGCGCTGAGTGCGGGCTGTGCGATACCGATCCGTGCGGCCGCGCGGGTGAAGTTCAACTCCTGCGCCAGCACCAGGAAGTACCGCAGGCTCACCGTATCCGGCGCCACGCGCCCTCCCCGCCGATTGATAACGATCCGTTCTGAGCCTATCCCGCACCGGTCTTTCCCTCGGCCGCAGATCAAGCCCTAGCCTGCGCATATGGCGATTCAACTGACCGCAGTACCCGTCGCCGGGATCGATCGATCTGAGTGTCCATTCGAAGTCGGACGTGTCCGGCCGAACACAGGAGGTTTCCGTGGCCAAGGGCTACTGGGCCAGTGTCTACCCCGCCATTTCCGACCCTGAGAGACTGACTGCCTACAACGAGCTGGCGGGGTTGGCTGTCCGGGCCGCGGGCGGGCGGACCCTGTCCCGTGGCGGTCGAGTCGTCGCCCACGAGGCCGGAATCACGCAACGCGTCGTTTTGATCGAGTTCGACAGCTTTGAACAGGCCGTCGCGGCATACGAGAGCGAGGCGTACCAGAAGGCGCTGGTGGCCCTCCCCGACGGCTTCGAGCGCGACTTCCGCATCATCGAAGGCATCGACTGACCGGCGAGCCGAGCCATCGCTTCGAGGCGCCTGTCAGGGGCAGGGGTGGGGGCAAGGCGGTGGGGGACACCAAGTCGGCGCGCGCAGAACGTCGTTGTACGGGCGCGCGTGCGGGGCGTTGCTGAACCGTATATGGCAGAAATGCGCCAGGGCAGGGCTTGTCCGTGGCGAAATCTGCTGGTAATCGAGCATGCGCCCCAGGTTCTACGCTCGTTACCGGGAACGCTGACGGGGAGCGCGCACGGGGACGTGGTGCGGGCGTGATCGGGGAGGTTGTCGATGGCTACTGGTACAAGGCTGCGCCCGGTGGGCGACCAGGACGTGCGACTGCGCCACCGCGTGGTGCACGGGTACCGCCGCGCGTACCGCACCGCGGGCGAAGGGCCGCCCGTGGTGCTGATCCACGGCATCGGCGACTCCTCGGCCACCTGGGCCGAGTTGATCCCCGGCCTCGCCCGCCGCTACACCGTCCTCGCGCCCGACCTGCTCGGCCACGGCGCCTCCGACAAGCCGCGCGCCGACTACTCGGTGGCCGCCTACGCCAACGGCGTCCGCGATCTGCTCGGCGTCCTCGGGATGGAACGGGCCACCCTGGTCGGGCACTCGCTCGGCGGCGGCGTGGCTCTGCAATTCGCCTACCAGTACCCGGAGTTGACCGAACGCCTCGTCCTGGTCGGCACCGGGGGAGTGGGCCGCGAGGTCAGCCCGTTCCTTCGCGCCACGGCGCTGCCCGGCGCGGAGCTGATGCTCGCGCTGCTCTCCCGGCCCGCGATGCGCCGGCCGGCCCGGCTCTTCTTCGAGCTGATGCGGCTGCTCGACAGCGACCTCGGCCAGGACGCCCCGGACCTCCTCGGCCTCGTGGACGCGCTGCCCGACGCCCGGTCCCGCAGCGTCTTCGTCCGCACCCTGCGCGCGGTCGTCGACTGGCGCGGCCAGGTCGTCACCATGCTCGACCGCTGCTATCTGACCGAGGGCATGCCCACGATGCTGATCTGGGGCTCCCGCGACGGCGTCGTACCGGAAGCACACGCCCACCGCGCGCACGCGGCCATGCCGGGCAGTCGGCTCGAAATCTTCGAAGGTGCCGGGCACTTCCCCTTCCACACGAACCCGGCCCGCTTCCTCGCCCTCGTCGAGGACTTCATCGAAACCACGCCGCCGGCCGACTGGAGCGCGGAGCGCTGGTACGCCTTGCTGCGCGCGGGCCGGTTCGGCACGGCTGTGGCAGAGCCCGACCCCGCGTACGAGGCTGTGGTGGAAAGGGAGTTGAGGGTGGAGAGCGAACGCAGTGCCACATAGCTCCGCCTGGGGTGCGGGTGGATCGGCCGCGGGCCGTCGCCGACCGGTCCTGCCCCAAGTTCTCGGCTTCGCTCGAACAGGGGGCCCCGTCCCGGCGGAGTCACAGGGTCACACAGCCCCGCGTTCAGGGTGTGGTTCCGCACCACACTGGCGGAAGCCCGGCGGTCACTTCTTCAGGACCGCCTCCATCACCGACTTCGCGATCGGCGCGCCCAGTTTGCCACCCGCGATCTCGGAGCGCTGGATGTCCATGTCCGACGGGTCGACGAAGACCGCCACCGCCACCGGTGAGGTGCCGTCGCTCTGCTTGGCGTACGACACGAACCAGGCGTACGGGCGCTGCTCGCGGACATCCGCGCCGTGCTGGGCGGTGCCGGTCTTGCCGCCGACGACGACGCCCTCCATCTTCACCTTGTTCGCGGTGCCGTCGCTCGCGGTGAACTCCATCATCTCCTGCACCTTCTTCGCGGTGTTCTCGGAGACGGCCTGGTTGAGCACCTCGGGCTTGGCCTTCTCCAGGGTGGTGAGGTCGGGGCCGCGCAGTTCGTCGACCATGTACGGCTTCATGACCTTGCCGTCGTTGGCGATGCCCGCGGTGACCATGGCCATCTGGAGCGGGGTGCTGGTCAGGCTGCCCTGGCCCATGCCGGTCAGCGCCGTCTGCGGCTTGTCCAGCTTGTCGGGGTAGCCGCTCTTCGCCGTACGGACCGGCGTGAACTGCTCCTGGTTGAAGCCGAACTTCTCCGCCGTCTCGCGCATCTTGTCCTTGCCGGTCTTCAGCGCGGTCTGGAGGAACACGTTGTTGCAGGACCACTGCATGCCGGTCTTCAGGGAGACCTTGTCGCACAGCGAGTTGTCCACGTCGTTGCCGACCTGGGTGGTACTGAGCGGCAGGGTGTACGGCGCCGGCGCGTCCGGCATGGGGGCGTTGATGTCGCTCACGACGCCGTGGTCGAGGGCGGCCGCCGCGGTGAGGATCTTGAAGGTGGACCCCGGCGGATACACCTCGCGGATCGCCCGGTTGTTCAGCGGCTTGTTCTTGTCGGCATCGAGCTTGAGGAACTCCTCGCCCTCCTTCTTCGAGATCCCGGTGAAGACCGACGGGTCGTACGACGGCGTGCTCACCATCGCGAGGATCTTGCCGGAGCGCGGGTCCAGGGCGACGACGGCGCCCTTCGCCTTGAGATCCGTCAGCCCCTTGTACGCGGCCTTCTGCGCGGCCGGGTCGATGGTGGTGATCACGTCGCCGCCGCGCGGGGCCTCCCCGGTGAACATGGATTTGGCCCGGTCGAAGAACAGCCGGTCGTCCTTGCCGTTCATGACCTTGGCGTGCACGCCCTCCAGGAAGGTCGCGCCCTGCGCCTGGGAGAGATAGCCGGTGACCGGCGCGTACATCGGGCCGTCCTTGTAGGTCCGCTTGTACTTGAAGTCGGACCCCGGGGTTTCCACTGACCCCGTGATCGGCTGCCCGCCGACGACGATGTCGCCACGCGGCTGCGAGAACGCGTCGATCTGCACCCGCCGGTTGTGCGAGTCATTGGCCAGGGTGTCGCTCTTCACGAACTGGACCCACGTCGCCCGGACCAGCAGGGCGAGCACCATCACCCCGCAGAAGACGGCTATGTGCCGCAGCGGCTTGTTCATCACGCTCCCAGAGACGTACCGAATGGGGTTGAACCGGACATGTAGTGATCAGCAGAACAGGTGCGGCACCCCGATGTCCAAGAGCGTTCAGCGTGTCGACGCCATAGTGATCCGCCTATCAGTGCAGGTCACAAGCGTGCTGCGGGGAATTCTCGGCCGTGCGGCTGTTACGGAAGGGTCATAAAGCGGTCATCGCGCCCACCGGGGCCGGACGGCCTCCGGGCGCCTTCGGGCCGGGCAATGCCCGACGCCGCGTCGTGTGCAATTCACCCGGAGCACATATGGCGATCCCATACTCACTGCGCGGAAGCCCATGCGGAAACCACATGAGGGATTCGACTGTGCACCACGTCGCGGAGAACTCCACACCCATGCTCTCGATATCCACCGCACCCACGGCCACCAGCTCCTACGTCACCTCCATCGCGGACTCCGAGGAACAGGTCCGGGCCGCCCAGCGGCTGCGGTACCGCGTCTTCGGCGAGGAGATGGGCGCCACCCTCACCACCCCGCTGCCCGGCCACGACATCGACACCTTCGACGCGTACGCCGACCATCTGATCGTCACCGACACCTCGACCGGCGAAGTGGTCGGCACGTACCGGCTACTGCCGCCCGGCCGGACCCAACGCTCGTACAGCGAGGGCGAGTTCGACCTCGGAGCGCTCGACGCATTGCGTCCCTCGATGATCGAGGCGGGGCGTTCCTGTGTGCACCCGGACCACCGTTCCGGCGCCGTCATCAACCTGATGTGGTCCGCGCTCGCCCGCTATGTGCTGTTGTCGGGGCACCGCTATCTGGCGGGCTGCGCGTCCGTCCCGCTCGCCGACGGCGGCGCGGCCGCCTCCAGCGCCTGGCTGCTCGGCAACGCCAAGCACTCGTCCCCGCCCGAGCTGCGGGTGCACCCCCGCACCCCCTGGCTGCCCGCAGAGCCGGTCGAAGGTGGGCGCGGCTACGCCGACCTGCCACCACTCCTGAGGGGCTACTTCCGGCTCGGCGCCTGGATGTGTGGGGCGCCTACATATGACCCCGAGTTCAATGTGGCCGACTTCTTCGTGCTGCTCGACATGGACCGGCTCGGCGACCGCCACCGCCGCTACTTCCTGGGGGACAGCCGATGAACCCCTGGTCGGTGGAGGCACCCTGCACCCCGGACTGTGTGCGCGAGACGGCGCCGAGGGTGCCGCTGGCCGAGACCGCACGCCGGTACGCGGCGCTCACCCACACCCTGATCCGCACCGTGGCGATGGGGGAGCGGCTCGCCGACCCCCACACCCTGCGCACCCAGGCACGCGCCGTCCTGGGTTCCCTGGGCGTACGACTCGAATCCGGGCCGGCCCCGCACCAGGACACCCGGGGTGCGCTGCTCGTCGCCAATCACATCTCCTGGCTGGATGTCGTGGCGCTCCTCGCCGTCGAGCCGGTCACCGTCCTCGCCAAACGGGAAGTGGGCCAGTGGCCGGTGGTGGGCACGCTGGCCCGCCGGATCGGCACCCGCTTCATCGACCGGGGCGCCGTACGTCAACTCCCGCACACGGTCGGGGAGTTGGCGACCGACCTGCGCTCGGGCCGGTCCGTACTGGTCTTCCCGCAGGCGACGACCTGGTGCACGGTGTCGGGCGGCCGGTTCCGGCGAGCCGCGTTCCAGGCAGCCGTCGACGCGGGCGCCCCGGTGCGGCCGATGACCGTCGACTACCTCCAGCACGGCCTGCCCAGCACCGTCGCGGCCTTCCTCGGCGGCGACGACTTCACGACCTCCCTGCGTCGGGTGGCCGCCGCCCGCGGCCTGAGCGTGCGGGTCACCGCGCACCCGGAGCTGCGCGGCACCGACCGCCGAACGCTCGCCGCCGAGGCCCGCGCGGCGGTCTGCGGCACCCGTCCACCCGCCCACGCCGAACCGTACGTACCCGCCTGAGAGACCAAGCGGACCTCTAAGCTGGGCAGCCATGTTCGCACCCCAGGGCCCCACCCTCCGTGAGCTCGCCGTCCAGGCGCTGTCGTCCGTCGAGCACGGCTACGACCTGCTGGCCCCGAAGTTCGACCACACCCCGTTCCGCACGCCCGAGGTGATCCTCGCCTCCGTGGCCGGCGTACTCGACGGGCTCGGCCCCTTCGGGCGGGGGCTCGACCTGTGCTGCGGCACCGGCGCCGGCCTGGACGTCCTCGGCAAGGTGTGCCGGGAGGGGGTCACCGGGGTCGACATCAGCGCCGGGATGCTGGCGGTCGCCGCCCGCGCGCACCCGGAGGCCACTTTGGTGCGGGCCGATGCGCGGGTACTGCCGCTGCGTACCGGGTTCGACCTGGCCGTCAGCTTCGGGGCGTTCGGGCACTTCCTGCCGAAGGAGCGGCCGAACCTGTTCGCCCAGACCTACGCGGCGCTGCGGCCGGGCGGCCGGTTCGCGTTCCCGGTGGTGGCCCCGTTCAGGCCCGGCAGCCCCGGCCATCTCGCCCTGCTCGGCTTCGACACGGCGATGCGGGTGCGCAACGCGCTGTGGCGTCCCCCGTTCGTCATGTACTACCGCGGGTTCCGCCTCTCGGACGTACGACAGGAACTGGCGGCCGCGGGCTTCGGCGTCGGGCTGTACGCCCTGGAAGAGCTCGGCCGCCGCCGGGACGGCAGCCCGCGAGCTCGGCTCGTGGTCGCGACCAAGCCCAGCGGAAGGGGCCCCGCCCGAACGGACGAGGCCCCGCACTGAGCTTCCCCTGACCTTCCGCCGGGCTTCCTCTGAAGGCTCAACTGCTCTCAAGAACAGGTGAGTTGAGGTGCAGCCCAGTCCGCGTGGTCATAATCGACCCCGTCGCCCGAGTCCGTCACGACCAGCTTCAGCTCGTATCCTCCGGTCACGTCCGCGCTGATCGCCTTCGCCGCGTCCGCGCCGGTGACCTTGCCGCTGTCGGCGGCGAGCACCCCGTCCCGGTACACCTGGAAGTCGGCCGAGCCCTTCGCGCCCACCTCGTCGTCCACGCCGACGCTCGCCTTGAAGGCGGTGCAGGCGCCGCCGAGGTAGTACGTCACCGTGGACGCGGCGTGCGTGCCGAGGCCCTTGGTGTAGGTGGTGCCGTTGATGGTGAGGGTCTTTCCGTCGCCCGCGGCCTGTTCGCCGTTGCTGTGGTCGCGCTCGACGGGACCCCAGCCGTTGGCGGCCGCAGTCCAGGTCAGGTCGCTGAGCGCGTGAGTGCCCGCCGACGGGCCCTGGCCGCAGGCAAGTTGGGGGCTCGCCCAGTCGGCGTGGTCATAGGTGGTGCCGTCGCCGCCGTCGGTGACCACGAGCCGCAGCTTGGTGCCGCCGCCGAGATCGGCCGTCAGATGCTTGGGCGGATCGCTCGCCGTGCGAAGGCCGCTGTCGGCGACGAGCGTGTTGTCGCGGTAGATCCGGAAGACGACCGAACCTCCCGCCGTGGACTCGTCGTCCACGCCCACGTCGACACCCAGCGAGCGGCAGCCGCCACCCAGGTAGTACGTGATGTCCGACGCGGCGTGCGTGCCGAGGCCCTTGGTGTAGGTGGTGCCGTTGATGGTGAGGGTCTTGCCGTCGCCCGCGGCCTGTTCGCCGTTGCTGTGGTCGCGCTCGACCGGGCCCCAGCCGTTGACGGCCGACGTCCACGGCAGGTCACCGAGCTGGTTGAGCCCGGTCGGCGGCGGCACCGGCGTGCCCGGCGTCACCCGGTACATGACCGTGCCGTGCGCGGGCACCGACGCGCTGATCGCGCCCGTGGTGCTGCTCGTCTGCTTGGACCACAGGTCCTTCAGCGCGTACGAGGACGCGCCGCCGATACCGATCGCGTCGACCGTCGTCGAGACGGTCCTGGCCGACGTGTTCTCGTTGGTCAGGGTGACCGAACGGCCGCCGTCCGCAAGGGGTTTGGACATCACGACAAGGCCGCCGGAGCTCGACACCACCGTGCCCTGCTTGCCGAGCGCGTCCTGGTCGACGGCGATGACGTCGGTGTTCTTGAGGATGGCGAGGGTGGCCGCGCTCGGGTTGCGCAGATCGCTGCCGATGAGCAGCGGGGCGGCCATCTGCGACCACAGGCTGAAGTGGGTGCGGTACTCGGTGTCCGTCATGCCGCCGTTGCCGACTTCCAGCATGTCCGGGTCGTTCCAGCCGCCGGGGCCGGCGTAAGGGGCGAGCGACTGGTTCTGGTGCGCGATGCCGATCATGCTCGACCAGGAGTCGCTGATGTCGCCCGTGGTGCGCCACGAGTTGCCGATGCCGGCTGCCCAGTTCCAGGGCTGGTTGGAGCCCCACTCGCAGATGCTGTAGACGATGGGCCGGCCGGTGGCCTTCAGCGCGTCGCCCATGGCCTTGTAGCGCTGCTTGGCGTCGACGCCGCTGTTGTTGCAGTTGTCGTACTTGAGGTAGTCGACGCCCCACGACGCCCACAGGTTGGCATCCTGCCGCTCGTGGCCCAGGCCCCCGGGGAAGCCCTGGGTGTCGCACGTCTTGGTGCCCGCACTGGAGTAGAGCCCGAACTTGAGGCCCTTGGCGTGCACATAGTCCGCGACCGCCTTGATGCCGTGCGGGAAGCGCACCGGGTCGGGGACGAGGTTGCCGGAGGCGTCCCGGTTGGGCAGCGCCCAGCAGTCGTCGATGTTGACATAGGTGTAGCCGACGTCCTTGAGGCCCTGCGCGACGAAGGCGTCCGCGATGCCCTTGACCATCGACTCGTTGAACTCGGCACGGCAGTGCGTGGAGTTCCAGTTGTTGAACCCCATCTGCGGGGTACGCGCCAGACCGTTGTCCACCGCCGCGGCCGGTGGCGCGGCCGCGACCTCGACGGCGACCGTCACACCGCCCGCGACGAGAGCGAGGGTGCCCAAGGTGGCGGTCAGACGCTGTCTGAAGTTGTGCTGTTCGGTAGTCAAGTGCGGCTCCAGCGAGGGTAATTGGCGCACAAACGAACGGTGTCGAACGAAAACAACCACATCTCAGCGGTCGGGCAAGTGCATGTCAAGAGAAGGGGACAGGGAGTCGCGAAAGTGCCCCCGTGCCCGGCGGGTCCCGCGCGGGCGCGCCGGGGGCTGGTAGGAACACGGGGCGAAGACGTCGCAAGCGGCAGCGGAGCCGGGCCGCGGGTGAGGAGAGAGCGTGAAGCGCACAGGTCTGGTGGCCGCCCTGGTGGTCCTCGCGGCGGCCACCGTCGCCCTCGCACTCGCCGTCGGCGCGTGGTGGTGGCTCGCCGCCGGCCCACTGCTGGCGGTGGCCGCGACCGGAACGTACGACCTGATCCAGCGCCGCCACTCCGTGCTGCGCCTGTATCCGGTCATCGGGCACCTGAGGTTCCTGATGGAGGCGATCCGGCCGGAGGTGCAGCAGTACTTCATCGAGCGCGACTACGACGGTCGCCCCTACGACCGCGAGACCCGCTCCGCGGTGTACGAGCGGGCCAAGGGCACCGCCGACCAGGACCCGTTCGGCACCGAGCGCGACGTGTACGAGCCGGGGTACGAGTTTTTCGCCCACTCGGTCGCGCCGCAGCCGGTCCCGGACGAGCCGTTCACCGTCCGCGTCGGCGGCCCCGGCTGCACCGCGCCGTACGACATGGCTCTCCTGAACGTGTCGGCGATGAGTTTCGGCTCGTTGTCCGCGCAGGCGATCCTCGCGCTCAACCGGGGAGCGAAGGCGGGTGGATTCGCCCACGACACGGGGGAGGGCGGCATCTCCGAATACCATCTGCGCCACGGCGGCGACCTGATCTGGGAGGTCGGCACCGGCTACTTCGGATGCCGCACCCGCGAAGGCGGCTTCGACGCCGAGGAGTTCGCACGGAAGGCCGCCGGGGAGAGCGTCCGCTGTGTCTCGCTCAAACTGTCCCAGGGGGCGAAACCCGGCAGGGGCGGGGTGCTGCCCGGCGTCTCGCCGGCCTGGCTGCCCGAGGAGTGGGCCAGGTCCTGGAAGACCAGCGACCCGGACTCCTTCAGCCCCTGAACGCCGGGGGCCTCGCGGTTCTTGGGGGCTGCGGGAGTGACGGGGTGTCAGGTCGCGGCAGCCCCACCGCCGCGTGTGGGCGGTGGGGCTCCGTCGCGACCGGCGGGTGGCTTGTTCCCCCACCCCGCCCCTTCCCCAGACCCGCCGGGGGTGTGGTTCGGCTGAGGGTGGACTCCTGGGGCTCCGCCCCGGACCCCGTTCGTGCCTCAAGGGTCAGGGGGACCTCCATGACGGGCTGGGGATGCCTGCTGAGCACCCCGCCAGAGTCGGCTGATCCCGCTGGGTGATCCGCTCAGCAGGCCGATGTGCATGAGCGACTCCCTTCGTCACTTCTGCCCCCGGGATCGACGCATCCCTTCCATCACACACCCGGTCCACGCGGGATGCGACCCGAGCGGCCACCCCTTAGAGCCTGTGTCTGAACCCCGCCCGGGCCCGGGGCGTCTGGCACGCACTCCCCCAAGGCCTTAAGGGCCAGGGGGGACCCCCATGCGGCGTTGCCGAAACGCCCTAGTAGCTCCTCCCCCAAGGTCTTGAAGACCAGGGGGGACCCCCATCGAGGACGCTCCGGCGCCTTGCGATCGCACGCACCAGACGCCCCGGCCTGATCCGGGCGGGGTTCAGACACAGGCTCTTAAAGTCCTCGGCCCCGTACCGCCCGGTCGTCACGGGTGTGCGGTACGGGGTCGAGGGGCGCGCGCCGTTACGACGTCACGTCGACTCCTGGAGGCTCAGCAGCGACGTCACGAGCTCGTCCACCTCCTCCGGGGTGTTGTACAGCGCGAAGGAGGCGCGGGCCGCCGACTCCAGGCCGTAGTGGGCGAGTGCCGGCTGCGCGCAGTGGTGGCCGGCCCGGATCGCGATGCCGTCGCGGTCCAGCCAGGAGGCGATCGCCGCCGGGTCCTGGCCCGCCATGGTGAACGTGAGCACCGCGATCCGGCCGGGCGCCGACCCCAGGATCTCCAGGCCCGGCACCATCCCCATGGCCTGCTGGGCGTACGCCGTGAGCCCGTCCTCGTACGCCGCGACCGCGGTCCGGTCGAAGGAGGTGAACCAGTTCAGCGCGGCGAGCAGCCCGACGACTCCCGCGATGTTGCCGGTGCCGGCCTCCATGAGGTGCGGGACCGGGGCGAAGGTGGTGCGCTCGAAGGACACCGAGTCGATCATGTTGCCGCCGCCCTGCCAGGGCTGGAGGCCCGCGAGGACCTCCGGCTTGACGTAGAGAGCGCCGATCCCCGTCGGGCCGTACAGCTTGTGCCCGGAGAAGGCGTAGAAGTCGGCGTCCAGGTCCGTCACGTCGACGGGCATGTGCGCGACCGCCTGCGCGCCGTCGACCAGCACCTTCGCCCCGTAACGGTGCGCGAGCGCGGTCATCTCGCGCACCGGCGGAACCGTGCCGAGCACGTTGGAGGCCTGGCTGATCGCGACGAGCTGGGTGCGCGAGGAGAGCAGGTCGGCGTACGCGTCCTGGTCGATCTGGCCGTCCGGAAGGAGCGGGACGGGGACGACGCGTGCCCGGGTCTCCTTGGCGATCAACTGCCAGGGGACGATGTCGGAATGGTGCTCCAGGACCGGAACCAGGATGTCGTCGCCGGGGCCGAGGTTCGCCCGCCCCCAGCTCTGCGCGACCAGGTTGATCGCCTCCGTCGTGCCCCGCACGAACACGATGGAATCGGGGGACGGCGCCCCCAGGAAGTCCGCGACGGCCGCGCGGCCCGCCTCGTACATCTCGGTGGCCTCGCGGGCCATGGTGTGCGCGCCCCGGTGGATGTTGGAGTTCGACGCGCTGTAGTAGCCGGCCAGCGCCTCGATGACCTGGCGGGGTTTCTGGGTGGTGGCCGCGTTGTCGAGCCAGACCAGCGGATGCCCGTTGACCGTGCGGTGCAGGATCGGGAAGTCCTTGCGCGCCGACTCAGGTGTGAACGCGCCCGGTTGGCGGCCAGGAAGGGCGAGCCGCTCAGTAACGTCAGGAATAGTCATGGTAGTTGGACACCTCGACGTTCTGCAGCACCGCGATCGCGTCCTCCACCAGGACGGCCGTGTTGAAGTACGCGGTCATCAGGTACGAGGTGATGCCCTTCTGGTCGACCCCCATGTTCCGCATGGACAGGCCGGGCTCGATCTCGTCGGGCACCGCGGCCGGGCGCAGCCCGACCACGCCCTGCTCGGCCTCGCCCGTGCGCATGAGCAGGATCTCCGTGGTGCCGACGCTGCCGCCGCCCGAGAACCTGACCTTGTCGGAGGGCAGCAGCGGCACCCCGCGCCAGGTGATCAGCGGGCTGCCGAACCGGGTGTCGGTCACCGGCGGCACGCCCCGCCGGGTGCACTCGCGGCCGAACGCGGCTATCGCCTTCGGGTGCGCGACGAAGAAGCCCGGCTGCTTCCACACCTTGGCGAGCAGCTCGTCGAGGTCGTCGGGGGTGGGCGAGCCGGTACGGGACTGCACCCGCTGACCTGCGGATACGTTGTTGAGGAGGCCGAACTCGGGGTGGTTGAGCAGGGCCGCCTCCTGCCGCTCGCGCAGCGCCTGCACCGTCAGGTTGGACTGGGCGCGGGTCTGGTCGATCGGGCCGTTGTACAGGTCCGCGACCCGGGTGTGGACGCGCAACACTGTTTGAGCCAGCGTCATGTGGTACTCGCGCGGCGCGTCCTCGTAGTCGACGTACGTGCCGGGCAGATCGACCTCGCCGACGTGCCCGGAGCTGAGGTCGATCGGCGCCTCCGAGCCCGGCTTGGCTCCTTCACCCGAGGCGAACGCGTCCATCGCGCCGCGCAACTGCTCGCTGCGGTCGGCGAGTTGGGTGAGCGCGGCGCGGTCGGCGCACAGCGCGGTGCCGGGGGTGAGCGCCTTGACGCGGTACGGCATCGGCTCGCCGCGGGTCCACGCGTCGAGGTCGAAGAACTGGCCGTCGCCCACGACTTCGAGCAGCGCGTCCTCGCCGTACCGCCCGGTGACGCGCTTCTCCGCGCGGCCCTGCACCAGGATCCACAGCCGGTCGGCGGGGTCGCCCTCCTGCATGAGGACCTGGCCCGCGTCGAACGTCACCGGCGTGAAGGTGCCCGCGAGTTCGCCGAGCAGCGCGTCCTCGCAGTCGCGTAAGTACGGCAGCTCGCGCAGGTCGCCGGGCATGACGCGCGGCGTGCCGTCCTCGTCGTACGTGCTGATCCGGTCGTCGCCCAGGACGAACGAGCGGCGGCGGTTGACCCGGTAGACGCCGGATTCGACATCCACCCAGGGCAGGGCGCGCAGCAGATAGCGCGGGGTGATCCCGCGCATTTGCGGAACGGTCTTGGTGGCGGTGGCGAGTTGGCGCGCCGCGTCCGGGCTGAGACTCATCCGCTGGTTATTCACAGGAACGTTCACCGGTACCTCCTCGACGGGGCTGGACGAGGACCGATCGTGTTCCTGGAATACCGGCACCACAAGGGGCATGTGCCGGTGGCAGTCCGGAAATGGCGGTGCCGGGACCGCTAAGAACTGCCCCGGTGCAGGTCAGGGCGTATCTGGCTCACCGCATAAGAGACTCAATTTAAACTGGTCGTACCCGCTATTAGATCCTGAAAGCCCTGCTTATGGGAATGCTGATTCCGGTCGAATTCCGGGGCTCGCGGCGCGAATTCACCGGAGAAAGGATCAGCGGAAGGAGCGCTCCTCCACCGATGTGAGCCGGCCCCTCTTTTCAGCCATCCACATACGCGACGAGACGTTCGAGGAAGGCCTGCTGGCCCTGGACGAGCAGGGCCGCCGCGGCTTGCGGGGAGAGCCAGGCGAAGCGGTCCATCTCGGGGAACTCGCGCACCGTGCCCGACCCCCGCGGCCACTCCATGGTGAACGTGCCCGGCACCGCGTCGGCGGGATCCAGGTCAGCCTCGACCGCCCACACCGTCACGGTCTTGCCGCCGCGCTGGACGATCTCGCCCAGCGGTACGAGCGTGCCCTCGGGCGGCGCCACCCCCAGCTCCTCCTGGAACTCGCGCCGGGCCGCGGCCTCCGGCTCCTCCCCGGGGTCGTACTCGCCCTTGGGGACCGACCAGGCGCCCGCGTCCCGCCCGGCGAAGAACGGTCCGCCCATGTGCCCCACGAGCACCTCGATGCCGCCCCCCGCCCTGCGGTAAAGCATAAGCCCGGCGCTGCGTTTTCCGGCCATGCGGCAAGTCTGCGGGTCCGCCGCGCGCGGCGCCACGGGGCGGCGGTGCTGGTGAGCTTCTGGTTGATATGTATGGGTATCCGGACGTCGAGGAGGTGGTGCACATGACGGACTACGGTCGTCACGAGACGCCCGAGGAACGCGCCGACCGCAGGTGGGGCGATCTGCTCCAGGAGCTGCGCGTCGCCCAGACCGGCGTGCAGATCCTGTTCGGATTCCTGCTCGCGGTCGTGTTCCAGCCCCGGTTCACCACACTCGGCGCCACCGACCGGGCCATCTATGTGGTGACGGTGGTCCTGGGTGCGACGACGACCGGGGCGCTGATCGGGCCCGTCTCCTTCCACCGGATGCTGGCCGGACGGCGACTGAAGCCGCAGACGGTCACCTGGGCCTCCCGGCTCACCGTCACGGGGCTCGTGCTGCTGCTCTGCACGGTGGCGAGTTCCCTGCTCCTCATCCTGCGCGTCGCGCTGCACAGCGCTCTGGCGCCCTGGCTGGTCGGGGGCGTCGTCTGCTGGTACGTCTGCTGCTGGTTCGTGCTGCCGGGCCTCGCCCGCCGGCGCCACCACAACCCGTCCTAGGCATCCTCCTGCTCGGACCGCTTGGCCCGGACGGCGAGCGTGAAGGAGTGGCCGGCCGGGTCGGCGTAGACGCGTTCGTCGCGTGGCCCGTTGTTGTCCTTGGTGTCGACGGGCATCGCGCCGAGGGTGATGGCCTCGCGCTCGGCGGCGTCC
The DNA here is from genome assembly GCF_053597395.1 of Streptomyces sp. NPDC001415. Lineage (NCBI taxonomy): Bacteria > Bacillati > Actinomycetota > Actinomycetes > Kitasatosporales > Streptomycetaceae > Streptomyces > Streptomyces sp. NPDC001415. The sequence continues at coordinate 17,850 of NZ_JBSFIE010000018.1, read as the reverse complement.
ATGTCGCCGTGCGCCACGACGATCCTCAGGTGCGCCTGCTGGGAGTCGTCGGGGCGCGGCCAGCTCGGCGGCGCGTACCCGTGGTCGCGGCGGATCGCGAGATGGACGCCGTCACCGCCGACGACTTCGACGAAGTCCGGGTCGCAGGCGGTCCGGATCTCGGCGCCGAGCAACTTGGCGTAGAACTCGGCGAGTTCGACGGGCTCGGCACAGTCCAGGACGAGGACGCTGGTCTTGGAAACGCTCATGCGGGACGAGTGCCCGCACGGGGTTCCGCATAACGCCGGGCCCGGTGCCGCGTCAGCGTTCCGTCAGCACGAGTCCCCTGCCCGTCAGCATCGCGTCATGGCGCCGGTCGGCCGGGACCCGCGGGCGTAGCGTCGCCGACGTGCCCCGGCCCGCCTCCCCGTGCCGGGGCCGCCCCACCATCCGTGAGGTTCCTCCACGAGAAATCCCACGGCACAGCCCGTCTGCGGCGACGGCGACGACAGGAGTACGCAGCCATGACCATCCTGAACCTGCCGGCCGGCCTGACACCCGCCGACGACCTGTCCGTGTGGCCCGCCTCGACCGCCCGGCTCGGCCACGGCGGCCTCGCGGTGGGCGCCGTCCCGCTCACCGAGATCGCCCAACGCTTCGGCACCCCCGCCTACGTCCTCGACGAGGGCGAGGTGCGTGAGCGCTGCCGCACCTATCGCAGCGCCTTCAACGAGGCCGAAGTCCTCTACGCGGCCAAGGCGTTCCTGTGCCGGGCCATGGCCCACTGGGTCGACGAGGAAGGGCTCGGCCTCGACGTGTGCTCGGCGGGCGAGCTCGAACTCGCCGTCACCGCGGGCTTCCCGGCCGAACGGATCGTGCTGCACGGCAACGCCAAGTCCCCGCACGACATCGAGGCCGCGCTGCGCCTCGGCGTCGGCCGCATCGTCATCGACAGCCCGTCCGAGATCGCCCGGCTCGCCGCCGCCGTCGGCCCGCACGGCCACCAGAAGGTGATGGTCCGCGTGGTGCCCGGGGTCAGCGCGGGCGGCCACGACAAGATCCGTACCGGTACGGACGACCAGAAGTTCGGCCTGTCCCTCACCGACGGCCACGCCCAGCACGCCATCGCCCGCATCCTCGGCCAGCGCCAGCTCGAACTGACCGGCCTGCACTGCCACTTGGGCTCGCAGATCACCACCGTCAAGCCGTATCTGTCGGCGGTGCGCCGCATGGTCGGCCTGATGGCCCGCGTCCGCGACACCCACAAGATCGTGCTGCCCGAGCTCGACATGGGCGGTGGGCACGGGGTCGCCTACCGGCCCGGCGAGGACGGGCTCGACATCACGGCGCTGGCCCGCCGGATGCGCGCCGAACTCGCCGAGAGCTGCGCGGCGGCCTCCCTCGCCGTGCCCCGGCTGCTCGTCGAGCCGGGGCGCGCGGTCGTCGGCCCCGCGGGCGTCGCCCTCTACCGCGTTCTCGCCGTCAAACGCACCGGCGAGAACCTCTTCGTCGCCGTCGACGGCGGGATGAGCGACAACCCGCGGCCCGCCCTGTACGGAGTGCGCTACGCGCCCAGGCTGATCGGACGAGCCTCAACCGCCCAGTCCTGCAAGGCGACCGTCGTAGGGCGGCACTGCGAGGCGGGCGACGTGCTCGCCTCCGCGGTGGACCTGCCCGGCGACATCCACCCGGGCGATCTGCTCGCCGTTCCGGTGGCGGGCGCCTATCAGCTGTCCATGGCGTCCGGCTACAACATGGTGGGCCGCCCGCCGGTGGTCGCGGTCGCCGACGGGCACGCGCGGCTCCTTGTGCGCCGCGAGTCCCTGGAGGACTTCCGCAGCCGCGACGTCGGGCTGTGAGACGCACTCGGAGGCTGGGCTCTCACTGACCCACCCGCGAGGAAGGCCGGCGGCCGAGGAGTTCGGCGAGGCCCCGCCGGGTCGCGGCGAGCACGATGCGGTCCTCGGGCCGCAGGACGTACCCCGGAGGCAGCTGCCACACCAGGTCGCCCGGGGCGCCCCCGCCCCGGCGGCGGGCGGCGCCCAGGTCGGGGACCCGGTCGGCGGGCGAGGACGTGTCGAGCGCGAGCACCCGCCAGGCGCCCTCGCGGAACGCCTCCTCGACGGTACGGCCCTCCAGCTGCGGATGGCCCGCCACATCGAGGGCCGCGAACAGCAGGACCTTGCGCTCCACCGGTATGGCGCCCAGGATCTGACGGCCCATCATCGCTCCGGCGAAGGCGGGCGCGGCCAGGTGCGAAACGCTGCGGCTGCGGGTGAGGGCCCCCGGGTGGGCGGCGCGCAGCGTGCGGTAGACGGCGGTCGCGAAGTCGTCGTCGTACAGCCGCATCACGACCCGCAGGTCGGGCTTGACCGAGCGGGCGTACAGGGCAGCTTCGAGGTTGGTGGTGTCCGAGCTGGTCAGCGCGAGCAGGGCGTGCGCCCGGTGGATGCGGGCCGTTTCCAGGATGCCCTCCTGGGTGACGTCGCCGATGACGGTGGGCACCCTCAGCCGCCGGGCAAGGGCGATGCCGCGGGCCTCCGGATCGGCCTCCACGCACACGACGGGGATGTCGAGCTCGCGCAGGCGCGCCAGGACCCGGGCGCCGATCTTGCCCATGCCGAGCAGCACCACATGCCCGGAGAGTCCGCGCGACGGTCGGGGCAGCGCGGAGGCGTTGCGGAAGGTGCCGAGCCCTTCCAGGACGGCGGCGATCAGGACCGGAAGGAGCAGCAACCCCGTGAGCCCGGACAGGAGTTGGAGGATCTGGCGGCCCACGGGCTGGTCGATGGCCGGGTCGTCGATGGCGAAGATGTCGAGCAGGGTCAGATAGGCGGCGTGCAGCGGATCGTCGCCGGTGGTGAGCCAGGTCGCGATGGCGAGCGCGAACACGGAGGCGACGATCCCGGCGAGTGACCAGCGCAGCCTTCGCGAGAACAGCCGGCCCAGTGGCGCGCCGAGATCGGTGAGGCGGCCCGGGGGCTGGGCGGGGCCGGTGTAGGTGACGGTCTCCAGGACGACCCGGCCGCGCCGGTCGGCCTCGTCCATCGACCGCTCGTCGGGCAGCAGACGCGGTCCTTCCGAGCCGCTGCGGTCCGAACCCTCCGCGCCCGCAGGGTCGTTGGTGGTCGACGAGAGCAGGGCCAGCGTGCACAGGCCCGGATCGGTGACCTCGCCCCGGCGCGGCGGCGGGCGCTGCCCGGCCCGCAGCAGCACCCCGTCGGCGTGCACGACCTTGCTGGTGCCCGCGAGCGCGGTCGCGGCGAGCGCGGGCGCCGCGGTGTCGGCGTCGGACAGGACGGTGGTGGAGGTCTCCGACGCGGACGCGCCGGGATCCGGCGCCGCGAGGGCCGCGGCCTGGTCGAGCAACTCCTGGAGATACTGCCCGAGTTTGCGGTTGTACAGGCGGATGACGAGCCGGACGCGGGGGTTCAGGCGCCGGGCGATCAACGCGGCCCGGATGTTCGTCTCGTCGTCGCCGTGCACAAGGGCGAGCGCGGCAGCCTGCGCGATGCCGGCCTCGACGAGCGCCCCGTCGTTCGGCTCGACCGCCTCGACGAGCCGGGAGTCGCCCGCCCGCTCGGAGCCGGGCACGGGGGTGCGGAGCATCGCGGACGACATGCGGCCGAACAGGGCCGAGGCCCTGGCCCGGCCCCCCGCCGGGAGCCGGGCCGAGCGGCTCCCGTTCTCCGGCGGTACGACGAGGACCACGCGCTCCCCGTACACCTCGCGCAGTTCACCGGCGAGCCGGTGGGCGAGCGCGTCGTCCCCGCTGACGACCATGTGTCCGACGGGCGGCCCCGCCCACTGCTGGGGCGGGAGCGGCTGCTGAGGAAGTGAAGGCACACCCCAGACCTTGCCCCATCAGGTGGCGCCGCGTCGACGGGCGGCTGGTCGGGTCGATGACCTGACCGGGGTCTGGGCAGGTCTCAACTGCCGCTTTCGGCCAGGCTGTTGTAGCGCAGCAGGTACTCGGCGAAGCGGTCCAGGTCCTCCGGTGTCCAGTCGGCGAGCCGGTCGTGGAAGGCCTGGCGGCGCAGCTCGGCCGCCTCGGCGAGCTTGGCGGTGCCCGCCGGGGTCAGTCGGAGCACCTGGATGCGGTGGTCGTCGGGGTCGCTGACGCGCTCGACGTAGCCGAGCTTCTCCAGGCCCGCGATCTGGCGGCTGATCGTCGACTTGTCGAGCATGTAGTAGGCGGCCAGATCGGTCGCCCGGCAGCCCTGGTGGTCCTCCAGGTGGGAGAGCAGGGTGAACGAGACGAGCGAGAGTTCCGGGTGCATCCGGGCGGCGGCGGCCCGGGCGCGCCGGGCGAACGCGGTCAGCTCACGCTGGATGGTGATGACCGACTGGTCTCGGCTGAGCACGACTGATCCCCTTTCGTCTCTTTCATCTCCACGGAGGAGTTGTACAATACAACGCCTTTGTGGAGACGGGGAACGCCACGCCGGGCGGGCCGCCTCACCTCTCGGCCGGCTCCCCGCCCAGGGACTCCGGCGGCTGCTCGCCCAGAGGCTCGGTCGGCTCCTCGCCCAGGGTGTCGAGCGCCTCGGTCAGCCAGCTGATCCAGAACGTCTCCAGCTCGATGCCGCCGCGCAGCACCAGGTGCCGCAGCCGGTCCTGCTCGCTGTCCCGTTCCGGCGGGAAGTCCTTCGTCTCGATGCCGTGGTACGTCGCCAACTGGGCGCGGTGCAGGGCGAGATGACGCTCCAGCTCGGCTCGCAGGCCGCCCGTGCCGATCACCGCCGCCGCCCGCATCCGCAGCAGTAGCGGGTCCCGCATCGGCTTCGGGTCCTGGCCGCCCGCCGCCCACTGGGCGAGCTCGGCCCGGCCCGCGGGCAGCACCTCGTACTCCTTCTTCTGCCCGCGGGCCGGGGCGGCCGGCGCCAGCGCGCGGATGAACCCGGACTGCTCCAGCTTTCCCAGCTCGCGGTAGATCTGCTGATGCGTGGCCGACCAGAAGTAGCCGATCGATTTGTCGAAGCGGCGCGTCAGTTCGAGCCCCGAGGAGGGCTTTTCGAGCAGTGCGGTCAGGATCGCGTGCGGGAGGGACATGACCGCATCCTAGGTTCGGCCGCGATCCTCAGAGTGTCGCGGCCAGTCGGGTGCCCTGGTCGATGGCGCGCTTGGCGTCCAGCTCGGCGGCCACGTCGGCGCCGCCGATGAGGTGCACCGTCGCCCCGGCCGCGCTGAGCTCCTCGTACAGGCCGCGCCGCGACTCCTGGCCCGCGCACAGGACGATCGTGTCGACGGGCAGTACCGAGGACTCGCCGTCCACGGTGATGTGCAGGCCCGCGTCGTCGATCCGGTCGTAGCGCACGCCCGGGACCATGGTCACGCCGCGGTGCTTGAGCTCGGTGCGGTGGATCCAGCCCGTCGTCTTGCCGAGCCCGGCGCCGACCTTCGTCGTCTTGCGCTGGAGCAGGTGCACCTGGCGCGGCGGCTTGGGCCGCTCGGCCTTGCGCAGTCCGCCGCGCTCGCCGTACGTGGTGTCGACGCCCCACTGCCGGAAGTACGTCTCGGCGTCCAGGCTGGCGGCGTCGCCGCCGTCGGTGAGGTACTCGGCGACGTCGAAGCCGATGCCGCCCGCGCCGACCACCGCGACCCGCTCGCCGACCGGCGCCCCGTCGCGCAGCACGTCGAGGTAGGTGACGACGCTCGGGTGGTCCACCCCCGGGATCTCGGGAGTGCGCGGGGTGACGCCGGTCGCGATCACGATCTCGTCGTACGAGCCGTCGTTCAGGTCGGCCGCGGCCACCTCGGCGTTCAACTTGACGTCCACGCCGTGCAGTTCGAGCTGCGTACGGAAGTAGCGCAGCGTCTCGTCGAACTCCTCCTTGCCGGGCACCCGCTTGGCGATGTTCAGCTGGCCGCCGATCCGGTCGGCGGCGTCGAACAGGGTGACGGCGTGCCCGCGCCCGGCCGCCGAGACGGCGAACGCGAGCCCGGCCGGGCCCGCGCCGACCACCGCGAGGCGCTTGCGGAGCTTGGTGGGGGAGAGGACCAGCTCGGTCTCGTGGCAGGCGCGCGGGTTGACCAGGCAGGAGGTGATCTTCCCGCTGAAGGTGTGGTCGAGGCAGGCCTGGTTGCAGCCGATGCAGGTGTTGATGGTCTCGGCGCGGCCCGCGCTCGCCTTGGCGACGAACTCCGGGTCGGCGAGGAAGGGCCGCGCCATCGACACCATGTCCGCCCGCCCCTCGGCGAGCAACTGCTCGGCGACTTCAGGGGTGTTGATGCGGTTGCTGGTGATCAGCGGGATCGACACCGACCCCATGAGCTTCTTCGTCACCCAGGTGTACGCGCCCCGGGGCACCGAGGTCGCGATCGTCGGGATGCGCGCCTCGTGCCAGCCGATGCCGGTGTTGATGATCGTCGCCCCGGCCGCCTCGATGGCGCGCGCGAGGGTGATGACCTCCTCCAGCGTGGAGCCGCCGGGGACCAGGTCCAGCATGGAAAGGCGGTAGATGAGGATGAAGTCGGCGCCCAGGCGCTCGCGCGTACGGCGCACGATCTCGACCGGGAAGCGCATCCGGTTCTCGTACGAGCCGCCCCAGCGGTCGGTGCGGTGGTTGGTGGCGCCCGCGACGAACTCGTTGATGAGGTAGCCCTCGGAGCCCATGATCTCGACGCCGTCGTACCCGGCGGACTTCGCGAGCTCGGCCGCCCGCACGAAGTCCTCGACGGTCTGCTCGACCTGCTCGTCGCTCAGCTCATTCGGTACGAACGGGCTGATCGGCGCCTGGAGCGGGCTCGGCGCGACCAGGTCCTGGTGGTAGGCGTAACGCCCGAAGTGCAGGATCTGCATCGCGATCCGGCCGCCCTCGCGGTGCACCGCGTCGGTGACGGTCCGGTGCTGGGCGGCCTCCGCCTCGCAGGTCAGCTTGGCGCCGCCCGGATAGGGGCGGCCCGCGTCGTTGGGCGCGATGCCGCCGGTGACCATGAGGCCGACCCCGCCGCGGGCCCGCTCGGCGTAGAACGCGGCCATCCGCTCGAAGCCGTTCTCGGCCTCTTCGAGCCCGATGTGCATCGAGCCCATCAGCACCCGGTTGGGCAGGGTGGTGAACCCGAGGTCGAGGGGGCTCAGCAGATGGGGGTACGCGGTCATGGGGGCGCCTCCGGGTGGGGTGTCGTCGCCTCCAGTTGTAGACCAGCGGACCCGGGTTATGCAACAAGTTGCATAACACTGAGGTGGCGCTCACACCCAGGGCGGCGGCCCCTCGGGGGCCAGCTGGTGCACGTCGAAGAGCACGGCGGCCTCGACCCCCATGGCCGGGCCCGCCGCGCGGGCGATCCAGGTCAGGAAGGGACGCGGGGCGAAGGCGTCGGCCTCCGCGCCGAGCCCCTTGGTGTACTCGGCGTGCGCCGCGAGGGAGGCGATGCCCCGCTCCAGCGGGTCGCCGGTCACCTCCACCCCGTGCGTGGGCCGGTCCGACCCCGCGAACGCGACGAAACGCACCCCGGACCACGGTTCGAGCCCCTCATCGGCCAGCTCGGGGAAGATCCACCGGTTACCGGCGTCCCGCGCCGCATCCAGCGCCGCGAGCCCGACCGCCCGGTGGTCGGCCTGGTTGACGAGGCCGCCGATCATCCTGATCGTGTACGCCCCCGACACGATCACCTCCGGCCGGAACCGGCGGATGACCCGCGTGATGTCGCGCCGCAGATCGAGCCCGTACTCCACCACCCCGTCCCGATGCCCGAGGAACGTCACATCGCCGACCCCGACCTCGCGCGCCCCGGCCCGCTCCTCGGCCTCGCGCAGCGGCGCGGCCCGGTCCGGATGCATCCCGTCGATCCCCGCCTCCCCGCGCGTCGCCAGGACGTAGCCGACCTGTTTGCCCTGCGCGGTCCAGCGGGCGACCGCCGACGCGGTGCCGTACTCGATGTCGTCCGGGTGCGCGGCGACGGCCAGCGCGCGGGTCCAGTCCTCCGGCAGCGGGGCGAGCAGCGGCCCGCCGGTGCCGCTCAAGTCGTTGAAGGCACTCATGCCCTCATGATGGCTCCGGGCGGGGGCGTACGACAGCCGGATGACAGGCCTGGTGCGGACCGGCGGGGTGGCCGTCCCATATGAGGATGCCGGACTGCCCCGCCGGGGGCGAGGAGGTGACTGCCCGGCCCACTCCCACCGGCCGGGCTACCCAGGTCGCCCCCGCCGCGCGCCGCCCCTCACACCTTCCGGTACCCGTACGCCTCCGCAGCCGCCGCCTCCACCGCAGCCAGGTCCGCGCCCGCCGACGCGCTGACCACCGCGGCCACCGCCCCCTCCACGAACGGGGCGTCCAACAGCCTTGTCCCGGGCGGGAGTTCATCGCCTTCGGCCAGCAGGGCCTTGACGGTGAGGACCGCGCTGCCCAGGTCCACCAGGACCGCCACGCCCGCGCCGCGGTCCACGGACTCGGCCGCCCGCACGATGAGTTCCTCGCTGGTGCCGAGGCCCCCGTCGGGCAGGCCGCCCGCGGGCGCGACGGGTGCGGTGGGGCCGCCGCCCGCGAGGCCCTGGGCCAGTTCGGCGACGGACGCCGCGACCGCCGCGCTGTGCGAGACGAGCACCACCCCGACCAGCGGGCCGGGCCCGCTCACGCGGCGGCCTCCGCCAGCGCGCCGATCAGCAGCGCCGACGACGCCGCCCCCGGATCCTGATGGCCCACCGACCGTTCCCCGAGATAGCTGGCCCGACCCTTGCGCGCCCGCAGCGGCACGGTCGCGAGCGCCCCGGCATCGGCCGCCTCGGCCGCCGCCCCGAAGGACTCGCCGAGCGCCTCGACCGCGGGCAGCAGCGCGTCCAGCATCGTCTTGTCCCCGGCCGCCGCCCCGCCCAGCTGCGAGACCGCCGCGACCCCGGCGCCGAGCGCCTCGGCCAGCTGCTCCCTGGTGACCTCGCCCGCATCCCCGAGCGTCTTGCCCGTACGCCGAAGCAGGGTCCCGTACAGCGGCCCCGAAGCGCCCCCGACCGTGGAGATCAACTGCCGCCCGGCGAGGGTGAGTACGGCTCCCGGGGTGTCGGGTGCCTCCCTGTCGAGCACCGCCGTCACGGCGCTGAAGCCGCGCTGCAGATTCGCCCCGTGATCGGCGTCGCCGATCGCCGAGTCGAGATCGGTCAGGCGGGCCTCCTCCCGGTCCACCGCGGCGGCGGTGGCGGTCATCCAGCGGCACATGAACGCGGCGTCCAGCACAAGCTCTCCTTCGGGCATCGGTTCAGCAACCCCACCGCAGCGCGGCCGTGTCGACCGGGGCGTCCCACAACCGCAGCAACTCCTCATCGACCTGACACAGCGTCACCGAGCAGCCCGCCATGTCGAGCGAGGTCACATAGTTCCCCACGAGCGTACGAGCCACCGGCACGCCCCGCTCGGCGAGCACCCGGTGCACCTCGGCGTTGAATCCGTACAGTTCGAGCAGGGGTGTGGCGCCCATTCCGTTGACGAGGAGCAGGACGGGGCTCGTCGGCCGCAGATCCTCCAGGACGACGTCCACGGCGTAGTCCGCGATCTCCCGCGACGTCATCATCGCCCGGCGCTCGCGCCCCGGCTCGCCGTGGATGCCGACGCCCAACTCTAGCTCGCCCGGCGGGAGTTCGAAGGTCGGACTCCCCTTGGCAGGGGTGGAGCAGGCGGTCAGCGCCACCCCGAAACTGCGCGAGCTGCCGTTCACCTGCCGGGCGATCGCCTCGACCCGCTCCAGAGGCCGGCCCTCCGCCGCGGCCGCCCCTGCGATCTTCTCGACGAACAGCGTCGCGCCGGTACCGCGCCGCCCCGCCGTGTACAGGCTGTCCGTCACCGCCACGTCGTCGTCGACGAGGACCTTGGCGATCGTCACGCCCTCGTCCTCGGCCAGCTCGGCCGCCATGTCGAAGTTGAGCACGTCGCCGGTGTAGTTCTTGACGACGAACAGCACCCCGGCGCCGCCGTCCACGGCCGCCGCGGCCCGCACCATCTGATCCGGCACCGGCGACGTGAACACCTCACCCGGGCACGCGGCGGACAGCATGCCCGGCCCCACGAAGCCCGCGTGCAACGGCTCGTGCCCGGACCCGCCGCCCGAGACGAGGCCCACCTGCCCGGCCACGGGTGCGTCACGCCGCAGGACCACCCGGTTCTCCACGTCGACCGCGAGCGCGGGATGCGCGGCGGCGATCCCGCGCAGCGCATCCGCTACGACGGTCTCGGGCACGTTGATGAGCATGTTCACCATGACCTCCAGGGCGAGGCGTGCGGAGTGTGACGGCCCCAGTATCACGCGACGCCGATCGATCACGGCAATGGACGTGCCATCAGAACTCCTGCGAGCTGCGCAGTTGCCGTGCCGTGTGCTCGATGAGGTCCGGGCGGTCGGTGATGATGCCGTCGACCCCCATCCTCACCACCCTGGTGGCGGCGGGGGCGTTGTCGACGGTCCAGGTGTTGATGCGCATCGCTTTGCGGTGAGCCCCCTTCAGGCTGTGCACCGCCCCGACGTACGCCGAAGTCACCGTGTGCTGCTCGGCGTTGATCTCGTCGGTGAAGGCGGCGTACTGCTTGAGCTCCGAGACCGGCGGATTGCCGAGGAAGCCGGTGCGGACGTCCGGGCGGAGCCGGTGCGTGGTGCGCAGCGCGGGGGCGCTGAAGCTCTGGACGACCAGGCGCCGGGCTAGGTGTGACCGGTCGAGCCAGTCGGCCTGGTCCAGGGCGTCCAGCGTCTGGCGCTCGATGCCCGGGTACAGCTCGGGCTGCTTCAGTTCGAGCAGGAGGCTCTGGCCGGTGTCGTCGAGCAGGTCCAGGTACTCCTGCAGCGTGGGGATGCGTTCGCCCCGGAAGCGCGGCGCGAACCAGCTGCCCGCGTCGAGCGTCTTGATCTCGGCGAGCGTGAACGAACTCACGGACCAGGGCGCCCGGTTGGGGAAGCGCTTCTCGACGTCCGTGGTGCGGGCCAGCGTCGTGTCGTGGATGACGACGAGCGCGCCGTCGCGGGTGCGCTGGACGTCGTTCTCCACCCAGTGGACGCCGAGGTCGGCGGCTCGCTGTACGGAGCTGAGGGTGTTCTCCGGGGCGTAGGCCGAAGCTCCCCGGTGCCCGAAGACGACGATGTGCCCTGCCTGGCCGGCCGCCGCCTGGGCGGGCAGGGCGAGGGTGAGGACCCCGCAGAGCGCGCTGACGACGGTGGACACAGCGGTGCGGTGCTGCATGCGCATTCCTCACGACGGCTCGGATCGATCTCCGCGAGCGTGCCAGCCCGCCACCCTCCGCACCGCCGTTGCCATCAGGAGGCGACCAAGAACGGAGACGCGTTCCCCGGTGCGGGTGGCTTCCGTTCGGCCAGGAGGCCCAAGTGCGAGCATCTGAGCGGACATCTCGTTGAACGGACCGGCCCGCCGGTCCGTAGTGAACGGGGAGGGCGCGCCCCGCCAGACCGCTTCGGCCGCGACCGCGGCAGGACCCGATGACGGGGGCACGGGCCGGACCTGGATATCGGGGGCATGCGCCGGACCCGGATCGAACGGCCCGGCGATTTCGGAAGTGGCGCCCGTGTCCACGCTGCCCGAAAACGTTTCGTGCCTTGGCATTTCGGCAGCCGGTGTTCAGCGACGTCGCGCGCCGTCCAAATGGCCCGGCCGGGCGGATATGCGGATGCATCCGTTCCCTGGTTGACAGCCTCAAGTGCCCACCGGATCCTGTGGATTGGGCCGGTGAAACGGGGGGAATCGGGTCTCCGGAAATCGTCGGCGACTTTGCGGGATCGCCCCGATCCGCCCTTCGCGCATTCATGGCAATTCACCCGTGCCCACAAGGAAATCCCGATCGCGCCACGCCTGCTCCCCACTGCGGGCACCTCGCGCGATTCCACGCTCCACGACCTAGGAGAGGAGGGGAATCCATGAAGAAGATGTCGATCCGCAAGGCCGGTCCGATCCGCCTGACGACCGCCTGCTACTACCACTGCGCCCAGCAGTGACCTCAGGCCGGAGCCGGGCCCCCAAACCGGGCCCGGCTCCGGCTCCGCCCCACGTTCACCGAGCAGAGCAGAAGGGTGCGCACCGCATGAGCGCGCTGGTTCCGGGCGGCGGCCCCACGGTCCGCCTCCACACACTCACGATGGTGGCCGAGGACGACGGCGTCATGGTCGGGCGGCCCGACATCGGCTCGTACGCGGTCTTCCCCGAGGAAGGTGCGCAGGTCCTGCGGCTGCTCGGCGCGGGGGCCGCGGTCTCCGACGCGGCCGCCTGGTACGAGCGGACCTGTGGGGAGCGCCTCGACATGGATGACTTCCTCGGCGCCCTCGAAGACCTCCGGTTTCTGCGCGGCGAGACGGAACCACCGCCGGCACAGGGGCCGATCAGGTGGCAGCGCCTGGGCGCCGCGGCGTTCTCCCGGCCCGCGTGGCTCCTCTACGCCACGCTGATCACGGCCGCCGTCGCCGCGATGGCCGGGGCGCCGGAACTGCGGCCCTCGTACCGCAATCTGTTCTTCACCGGCCACATTTCGCTGATCCCCATCGTCCTGTTCGTGACGGTGATTCCGTGCATTCTGGTCCACGAGGGATTTCATACCCTCGCGGGGCGGCGGCTCGGGCTTCCCTCCACACTGGGGATCGGACGACGGCTCTACTATCTGGTCGCCGAGACCCGTCTCGACTCCCTGCTCAGCGTCGAAAGGCGGCGGCGCTATCTGCCGTTCCTCGCGGGAATGCTGGCCGACGCCGTCCTCTTTTCGGTGCTCACCCTGCTTTCGGCGGAGCTGAACGGCCATGGAATGCCCGCCTGGATCCACAAGTTCTGCCTCGCGCTCGCCTTCACCTGTGTGGTGCGGCTCATCTGGCAGTTCATGTTCTATCTGGAGACCGACCTCTATTACGTCCTGAACAACGCGTTGCGCTGTACGGATGTGCAGGGCGCCGCCCGCTTCCGCCTGCGGAGCGGATTCCGGCGGCTGCTGCGCCGCGAACCACCGCCGCCGGACACGCGATGGTCGGACCGCGACCGTGCGATGGCCCGCTGGTACGCGCCCGTCCTCGTGTCCGGCTACGGCTTCTCGCTCGGCAGCCTCGCCTGGGCCGCGATCCCGACCGCCTGGCACTTCTGGTCGACGGCCGTCGACCGGTTCACCGACCCGCTGACTCCCGCATCCGACGTCGTCGACGCCGCGGGATTCGTCGCCATCACCTCGTTCGAGATCGGCCTGCTGATCTTCGTCACGCTGCGGGACCGGCGTGCCCGGACCCGGAAGAACCCACGCCAAGGAGTACCGACATGACCTCGCCCCGCCATTACTGGGCCGACGCCGACGCCGAAGCCGCCGCGTCCGACGGGCCGCCCGCGGCCCACCTCGACATCCCCTGCCACCGCCGACTGCGCGGACCGTACACCGCGGGCGGCACCCTGCTGCGCCGCATCGTGCCCGAACTCATTCCGGAGCACCGGGAGTTGGTGGCCCGGCGGGCGACCGAGGTCATCGCGCTCGCCCCGGAGGTCACCCCGGTCGTCCCCCAGGCGCCGCAGACCCTCACCAACCTCGCGGGCGTCAAGGAGCGCACCCGGTTCTATCCGGCGAGCCGGGCGCTCCGGCTCGCCCACGGCGCCGCCGAACTGCTCATGGACTGGGCCCGCGTCAGGCACCCCGGCGGGGTCGTCGTCGCCTTCCGCGACCTGGACGAGGCCGACCCCACCGACCGCGACTTCGTCGCCATCCTCCTGCGCCGCTGCGACCCCGCCGAGCTGACCGTGGTCGTCGAGCACCCGGGCCCGGCCGACGACGCGCTCGGCCAGGCCCTGAAGAACCATGCGACCAGGGTGCCGAAGCGACCGGAGGGCCCGGAACTTCCGATCGAGAGGGCCGACCCCGCGCAGCGGTTCATCGACTCCGACGGCACCAGCCGCGACCCCGCGCTCCTGGCCGCGTACGCGGAACTCGCCCCCGAGGAGCGGGCCCGACGGCACACGGCCCGCGCCGAGACACTGGCCGCCCTCGGCGAGCCGACCCTGCGGCACGGCGCCATCCCCTACCACCTGGAACACGGCACCGACCCGGCGGGCGCCGGTCTCGCGGCCCTGACCGAAGCCGTCAACTCCTGTTTCGCGCTGGGCTTCTACGAGGCCGTGATCGAGCTCGCCCTGCGCGGGCGCCGGCTCATTCCCGCCGGCCAGGACTCGACGGCGTACCGCACCCTCACCCACAAGACCGGAGCCTGTCTCTCCTATCTGGGGCGCGGCGGCGAGGCCATCGGCTACTTCGACGAGATACGGCGGATGACCACCGACGCCGACGCGCACATGGGCACCAGCTACCTCATGGCGATGCTCTACACCCGTTTCCTGCCCAAGGGCGCCCACGACGAGGATCTGGCGCTCGCCTGGGTCAATACCGCGATCGGGATCGCCGACGTCCATCCCGACCCCGAACGGCGGGTCCTGGTAAGGGCGTTCATGCGCAACGCCCGCGCCCTGGTCGAGCTGCACCGGGGCAACGTCGACGGTTCGCTGGCCCTCGTCGAGGAGGCGATCGCCATCACCGACGCCGACTTCGGGCCCGACGAACAACTCCTGCACCGTTCCGTGCTGTTGTACAACCGCGCCCAGGTGCGGGGCGCGCGCGGCGACCACGCCGCCTCGATCGCCGACTACGACGAGGTGATCCGCCGCGACCCGGACTACGGCGACTACTACTTCGAGCGGGCCGCACAGCGCCGTGCCGTCGGCCTGTACCACGAGGCGCTCGCGGACTACGCCGCCGCGATCCGGCTGACCCCGCCGTTCTACGAGGCCCACTTCAACCGCGCCGACCTGCTGTGCGAACTCGGCCGGGACGAGGAGGCGCTGCGGGATCTGGACTACGCGCTCGAAGTGGAGCCGGGCCACCTCGAATCGCTCGTCCACCGCGCCGACCTGCTCCTCGCGCGCGGCGAGAACGAGCGGGCCGCCGCCGACATCGAGCAGGGCCTCGCGGTCGACCCCCGCAACGCCCAACTCCTCGCCGCCCAGGGCGCGTTGCTCGCCGATTCCGGTGACACGGCCGCCGCGTACGCCAGCTACTCCGCGGCTCTGCGCGCCGAGCCCGGCTTCGTCGCGGCGTGGGCCAACCGCGCAGTCCTCGCCCACACGGCGGGCCGCCCCGCCCAGGCCGTAGCGGACCTGGACGAGGCGATCCGGCTCAGGGACGAGGCCGAACTGCGGGCCAACCGCGCCATCGCCCTCCAGGACCTCGGCGAGCACGGGCGCGCCCTGGCGGACCTCGACATCGCGGCGGCGGCCCTCGCCGGACAGGACCCCGACGTCCTCTACCGGCGCGGGCTCAGCCGCCTCGCCCTGCACGACACCGAGGGTGCGCTCGCCGACTGGCAGGCGCACCTCGCCGCGTACGCCCCGGACGAGACGTCCCCGTACGCCAAGGAGATACAGCTGCGGACCGACGCCCTCAGCTGATGCCCAACTCGCCTTCCCCTTCCCAGAGTTCGAGGCTCCGCGCCGCCACCAGGGCCCCGATGCGCCGCAGGAGTTCCGGGGCCGGAAGGGCGTCCGGGCGGCGCCCGTCGCGCAGCCGCAGGGCGACCTCGCCGGCCGCGGCCTCCCGGCTGCCGATCACCGCCTGGTACGGGACGAGCCGGGCGGCCCGGATCCGGGCGCCCAGGGAGCCCTGTTCCGGTCCGGCGAGCTCGGCCCGCAGGCCCTCGGCGACGGCCCGCTCCACGAGCTCGGCCGCCCGCCCCGCCTCCGCTTCGGAGACCGGCACGACCACCAGCTGAACGGGCGCCAGCCAGGCCGGGAAGGCGCCGCCGTGGAGCTCGATGAGATGAGCGACGGCGCGTTCCATGCTGCCGATGATGCTGCGGTGGACCATCACCGGCCGGTGCTTGGCGCCGTCGGGCCCGATGTAGTGCAGATCGAACCGCTCGGGCTGATGGAAGTCGACCTGCACGGTGGACAGGGTGGCCTCGCGGCCCGCCGCGTCGGCGATCTGCACATCGATCTTCGGACCGTAGAACGCGGCCTCGCCCTCCGCGGACTCGTACGGCACACCACTGGCGTCGAGCACCTCGGTCAACAGGGCGGCGGCCCGCTCCCACATGCCGGCGTCGGCCACGTACTTGCCGCCCGCGCCCGGCAGCGAGAGGCGGTAGCGGGCCGGGCGGATGCCGAGGGACGCGTACGCGCGGCCGATCAGGTCGAGCGCGGCCCGCGCCTCTTCGGCGACCTGCTCCAAGGTGCAGAAGATGTGCGCGTCGTTGAGCTGGATCGCCCGCACCCGGGTCAGACCGCCGAGCACCCCGGAGAGCTCCGAGCGGTACATGCCGCCCAACTCGGCCATGCGCAACGGGAGTTCGCGATAGCTGTGGGCCCGCGAACGATAGATCAGGGCGTGGTGGGGACAGAGGCTCGGGCGCAGGACGACCTGTTCCGCGCCCAGGTCCATCGGCGGGAACATGTCCTCGCTGTAGTGGGACCAGTGCCCGGACATCTCGTACAGCTCCCGCTTGCCGAGCACCGGCGAGTACACGTGCCGGTATCCGGCCCGGCGCTCGGTCTCGCGGATGTACTCCTCCAGGGCGTGCCGCACGGCGGCGCCGTCCGGCAGCCAGTACGGCAGTCCGGCGCCCATCAACGGGTCGGTGTCGAACAGGTCGAGTTCGCGGCCGAGTCGGCGGTGGTCGTGCACGGGGGTCTCCTCGCGGTCTTGGTGGGACGAGTGACCGCACGGAAAAACCCCGGGGCACTCGCCCCGGGGCTCTTGACGTAACACAGCTGTCAGCGCGCCGGGACACTCTCCGGCGTCGTCGTCCACTGCACAGCCGCACGCTTCTTCATGCCGTGAAGCTAACAGCCCCGGCGAGGCACGCGCCTCCCCTTTTCCCGGTTTTCCCGGTTTTTGCGGCGCCGCTACGGGAGCGGGGCCGACAGGTGCACGGTGGTGAACAGAGATCCGGACCCGCACGACGACCGCGACGGAGGCACCCGATGACCACCCGCCCCGAATTCGCCCAGCTGCGCCGCCTGATCGTGCTGCGGCACGCCAAGTCGGCGTGGCCCGAGGGCGTACCCGACCACGAGCGGCCGCTCTCGCCCCGCGGCCGCAGGGACGCCCCGGCCGCCGGGCGGCTGCTGTCCGACATGGACTGCCTGCCCGAACTCGTCCTGTGCTCGACCGCCGTCCGTGCCCGCCGGACCTGCGAGCTGGCCGTCGCGGAGTGGGGCAGCCCGCCACCCGTACGGTACGAACCGCGGCTGTACGCGGCCGATGCACTCGGGCTGCTCGGCGTCGTGCGCCAAGTCCCCGACGGCGTGGGCGAGTTGCTCGTGATCGGGCACAACCCCGGCCTTGAGGATCTGGTGCTGACCCTGGCGGGGGAGGGGCGGGGCGACGCCCTCGACCGGCTCGGAGCGAAGTTCCCCACGTCGGCCGTCGCGGTGCTCGCCTGGCACGGCCACACCTGGCGGGACCTGGAGCCGGGCGCCGCGATCCTCACCGACGTGGCCGTCCCGCGCGGCAGGAAGCCCTGATCCACAAGGTGGGCAGGCTCATTCCTTGCCCTCGTATCGGCGCTCGAAGCGGGCGATCCGCCCCTCCGCGTCCACCGTCCTGGCCTTGCCGGTGTAGAAGGGGTGGCTCTCCGCGGAGATCTCCACGTCGATGACCGGGTAGGTGTTCCCGTCGTCCCAGTCGATCGTCTCCCCGCTCGTCGCGGTCGACCGGGTAAGGAAGGCGAATCCGGCGGCTTTGTCACGGAAGACGACCGGCTGGTACGGGGGCTGCTTGTCGCGCTGCATGGGGGCTCCGGGGTTTAGAGCCTGTGTCTAAACCCCGCCCGGGCCCGTGGCGTCTGGCACGCACGCTCGCGGCGTTGCCGAAACGCCCTAGTAGCTCCGCTACGAGGACCTTCCGGCGCCTTGCGATCGCACGCACCAGACGC